>JAYUUX010000201.1:0-3399 GCA_043754645.1 Verrucomicrobiales bacterium
CGGCCGCTGACGGGCTACATCCTCTGTGAACTGCTGATCGCCTTCACGGCGGCCGCGTCGGGCTGGCTCATTCCAAGCGCCGGATATGTGGTCGACGCCATGGCTTTTGGGAGCACCTCGGCATCCGTTCGCCTGCTGGCCGCGCTGGTGGGCACGACGCTCTTCCTCGCGCCGGCCACGGTGGCGATGGGGGCGACACTGCCCTTGGTGGAGCGGTTTCTGGCCGGGTCGCAGCGCCCGTTCGGCGGCTACTATGCGGCCAATCTTTTCGGCGCGGTCGCAGGCGTCATTCTCGGCATCAAATGGATGCAACCGGAGTTCGGTTTGATGAACTCCAGTTTCATCTTGGCGGCGTTCGGACTGGGAGCGGCGCTGCTGGCTTACACGATAGGACGAAGGGATGGACAATTGGGAGGGGCAGGCTGGAAGCCCTCCCTACCTTCAGCCTCGTCCTCGCTGGCGATATTGGTTCCAGCGTTCGCGCTCGGTCTGGCGGGGCTCGCGTTTCAAACCGTTGCCACCCGGCTGCTGGCGCTGAGTTCCACCAGCACGATCTATTCGGTGGCGGGCACGCTTGCAGTCTGGTTGCTGACCAGTTTTCTGGGCGCGGCGCTGTGGCGGGTGCTGGGCCCGAAGCGGACCAGCCGTGCGACAATCGCGATGCTTTCGGCATTGGCGGCTTTGGCGATGTTGGTCGGCATTGCCGCAGGAATACACCTTCCAGAGGCCACCGCGCCACCAACGACGTTGGGCGATCTGCTGAGGCGTGAAACGATCCGGGCTCTCATCGTCTCCGGTCCTGCCGCGTTGCTGCTGGGGGCGGCGTTTGTCGCCTTGATCCACCGGACGCGGGACTTCGGCGGCAACACCGCGACGGTGATTGCCTGCAACGCCCTCGGCGGAGCGCTCGGTCCGGCCCTCGGCGGATGGCTGCTGGTGCCTGCCATCGGAACCGGCGGAGCGGCTTCGGCCATCGCGGTCGTATTGGTGGCGGGTGCCTTGCCGCGAACACGGGGAGCCGTGGCCATCGGTGTGGCTGTGATCGGCTGCGCGCTGGGGCTTCCCTTTGTCCGGTCGAAATCAGGCGACACGGCCGCGAAGGTCGTGGCGGACCGGAACGGGTTCTTCGGCAACGTCCGCGTGGTGGAGTTCAACGACGGCTCGCGGGCGTTGCGCGTGAACCAGCGCATGCAGATGGGCGGCACCGCGCCGTCCGCCGCCGCTGCGGCCCGAAGGCACACGCTGTTGCCCCTGCTGCTTGCGCCGAAGACGGAGTCGCTTCTCTTTCTCGGCGTCGGCACGGGCGTGAGTCTCGGACCGGCCACGCAGATTCCCGGGCTGCAATCGGACGGCGTGGAACTCGTGCCGGAGGTCGCGGAGTTGCTCGGCTCCTTCGAGCCCCAGAACGGCGGCGTCCGCAATCATCCGCGCGTCCGTATCCACGTCGCGGATGCGCGGCGGTTCGTGCGTTCGAGCGAACGCCGCTGGGATGTGATCGTCGGCGACCTGTTCCATCCGTATCTCGACGGCGCGGCGTTCCTCTACACACGCGAACACTTCGCGGCCATGCGGGATCGGCTCGCCCCGGGCGGGCTCGTCTGCCAATGGCTTCCCGCCTACCAGCTCGACGACGCGTCGTTCCGCAGCATCACGCGTTCGTTCCTCGATATCTTCCCATCGGCCGAGGCCTGGCTGCTGCGGATGGAGATGGATTCTCCCGTCATCGGCCTCATCGCGCGGGCTCCAGGGCCCCAGGGCGGCATCGATTGGCCATCAAGACTGGGTCAACCAGGCTGGAAGGAGGCGTTGAGTTCGACGGCCCTGACCCATCCTGCCCTGGTCCGCGGGTTGCATCTTGCCGATGCGGCGACACTGCGGACGTTCGTCGGCGACGCTCCGGCCAACACCGATGACCGGCCCGCCGTGCTCTTTTCGTCGGTCAACGCCCTGACGATGAAGCCCACCCTCGCGGGCGAGCTCGTCATGAGACTCGCCGCATCCGGCGACTCGACGCTTCCGGTCAACGACCACGGTGGTTCGCCCGAGGAGCTCCTGTCCTTCAAAAATGCCCGAAACACTTTTCTCCGCGGCCTGCAGAAGGAACTCGCGGGCGAGACACGCGCCGCGATCGATGACTGGATCGCCAGCGCCGGCCAGTCGCCGCTGTTCACTTTCGGCTATGCCAAGGCTGCGACGATCGCCAGCGCCGTGGGTTCGGCCGATCCGGTTTTCGCAAGGGACATCCTCGGTCGCCTTCGCCAAGTCCGTCCCGACCTGAAGCTGGCGGACCAGCTGTTGGAACGGATCGGTGCGGGGACCAGGTAAGCGCGGGGAGGAGAACGATCGGGAGAGTGCGAAAGCGCGGCCTGCCTTATTTGAAACTCTGTCCCCGACGCCGGGTCCTCGATTCGTCGGCCGTCTTTGCGGCCACCCAACACCGAATCCGAACATGAAGATCACCTCAGCATTCACCCGCACTACATTCGCCGTCGTCCTCGCCACGTCGCTCGTTGCACATCTCGTCCGCGCCGACGAGTTGGCCGGGGCCGTCGACATCGACAAACTCATGCCCGCCGACCTGAAAGGGGAGCGGGTGTCCGTCGAACTGACTCGGCCCCTGCTCTCGATCGCTTCGGCTTTCGCCCGTCAGCAGGAACCGGAAGCCGCGCAGTTGATCGATTCCCTCAAGCTTGTCCGTGTGCGCGTCGGACAGTTCGGCGAGAACGGGAAAACGCAGGCGAAGGAGTCGTTCACCGCGATCCGAAAAAGCATCGAGACCGCCGGATGGCAGAAGGTGGTTTCGGTCCAGGACAAGGCGGACGACGTCGCAGTCCACCTCAAGATGCGCGGCGAAGAGGCGATCGAGGGCCTGCTCGTCACCATCCTGAGCGGAGACAAGGAAGCGGTGGTCGTGAACGTCGTGGGCAACCTCAAGCCCGACCAACTCGCGAAACTCGGCGCCCGCCTGAACCTGGATCCGATGAAGAAAGCCGGTGAACTTCTGGAGAAGAAGGACGGCAAGTAGTTCACGCCACTCAGACTCGTTCTCCCGAATTCAGGAACCACGAAACCCGACGATACGCGAGCGTATCATCGGGTTTTTCGCGTTCCGCGACGGTCCAGCATTGCTTCCGCACAATTCTACTGAGCAATCTTTGCACATGCACCTCCTCAGTGGCCTAGTAGCGCTAGCGCTGTCTGCCTTGAGCCTGCCTGCCGTCGACGACTATCACCTGTCCCCGGATTCCCACCCACAAACGGGCGTCCCGCGCGGTTCCATCAGCAAGCACAGTTGGACATCGACAAACGTCTTCCCGGGAACGGTTCGCGAATACTGGGTCTACGTCCCGCAGCAGTATGACAAGAACCGTCCGACATGCCTGATGATCTTCCAGGACG
>JAYUUX010000202.1:0-2931 GCA_043754645.1 Verrucomicrobiales bacterium
GCCGCGAGGCGATTCGCGCGCTCGCGTTGCTCTGGCACGATCATCACGACGCGGCCCATGCCCTGGTGCAGGATGCTTCCGGCGGTGTCGGTGCCTACATCCACGGGATGCTCCATCGGAGGGAGCCGGACTTCTGGAACGCCAAGTATTGGTTTCGCCGCGTCCCGAATCTGCCGTTTCTCGGGGCGCTTGCCGACGAGGTGAAACTCGTCGACGGAGCCGGGTCGTTGGTGGCGAATGGCGCGTTCGATGCATCGCGGTTCGTGGATGCGGTGGAAGCCGGTTCGCTCGACACGGAGACCCTGAAACGTGTCCAGGTGGCGGAGTTCCATGCGGTTGTCGCCCACCTTTCGCGATGAACGAACTCGCACTGGTCTTCAACGCGGTCATCCCGGTTTTCCTGATCATCGCGATCGGCGTCGTGCTGCGCCGTATCAACTGGCTGACCGAGGAGGCCGACGAAAGCCTGATCAAGATCACGGTCAACGTGCTCACTCCTTGCCTGATCCTGGACTCGATCCTCGGGAACAAGGCGCTCAAGGAACTCGGCAACGTGTTCGTTCCGCCGGTCGTCGGCTTCGGCTGCGTGGCGCTTGGCATGACGATCGCCTATCTGATCGCGCCGTTGGCTGGGCTGAAGGATCCGCGGACGCGTCGGACATTCGCCTTGTGCGCCGGCTTGCAGAACTACGGCTATGTTCCGATCCCGCTGGTCGACGCGCTCTTTGATCCGCAGACGCGTGGGGTCCTGCTGGTGCACAACGTCGGGGTCGATGCGGCCATGTGGGTGCTTGGCCTCGCGCTGCTCGCCGGAGCGACGGGTGGCAAGGCGTGGAAGCATCTGATCAACGCTCCCGTCATCGCGATCATCGTCGGGTTGCTCATCAACTTTTTCCATATCTACGAGTTCCTGCCGAAGTTCCTTCTGCAAACCTTTCGTGTCCTCGGCCAGTGCGTCATCCCGATCGGCGTGCTGATCGTGGGCGCAACGGCGGCGGACCAGATGCGGGGCATGCAGGTGCGATCCGGCGGACGGGTGATGCTGTTCGCCTGCATCGTGCGGCTCGCGCTCATCCCGGTGGTGTTTCTCGTCGTCGCCCGGTTCCTGCCATGCTCGGACGAACTGAAGCGCGTGCTCGTCGTGCAGGCGGCGATGCCGGCGGGAATGTTTCCGATCGTCATGGCCCGGCACTATGGAGGCGACTCGAACACGGCCGTCCGCATCGTCCTGGCGACATCGGTCGTCAGCTTTCTGACGATCCCGTTCATTATCCGGGCGGGTCTGGCGTTTGTTCTCGAAGGTCGTTGAAATTGCGTGCGGCAGCTTTTCTCAATGGTGGGTTGAGTTAATCGATTAACGCTCCGAATAGGTTCTCGGTTTCATGGTCGACATGAATCCGAAACCAATCTGTTCTTCCCCTCTGGCGACTTTCGGAATGGCCCTGCTGGCCATCCTGCCCCTCCTCACCGGATGCATCGGCGTGATGCCTGTGCCGGTTGTCTCCACCAAGCCCGTATACGGCATCCGCCTGACCCATTCGGAAGTCGCCTTCATCAAACCGGGCCAGACCTCACGCGACGAAGTCACAGCAAAGCTCGGCACCAAGTTCACGTCCCTCCCGATGAACCGCGCCATCGCCTACAGCTGGGAAATGAAGGGTGGGGGCCATCTATGGTGGGCTGGGTATGTTTTGGTTCCTTTTCCTGAGTTGTCCGATCTTCGCACCGGTTACGAGCCCGGCGGTTGGCGGGCATTCTTTGTCGCCTTTGACGAACGGGGAGTCGTCACGGCCACCGCATTCAAGAGCCCCTCGACCGGGCGCTCGCTTCACGAACACATGGATCGCTGGCTGGCCAAGCTTCCCGACTCGGAGAAGATCGTAGTGGCCTCCACACGGCCCAAAAGGTAGCCGACATGCTCACCCTTGAGACGCCAACTGCCGGAAGGTGAGGCTGCGATCGAGGTGGAACAGGATCAGGTAGGCCAGTCGGCTCCGGATTCGCGCGATGAACGAACGGCTTCGCTTCCATTCCTCCAGATGGATCTGCCGGCTGTGGACGAGGTCGCCATCGAAGAGTTCGCGCGCGCCGGCCGTGATGGCGGGGTCCGGGAAACGCATCATCACCTCGTAGTTCAAGTGGAGGCTGCGCGTGTCGAGATTGGACGAACCCACGTAGCACACGTCGTCGATCACGATGAGTTTCGTGTGCATGATCTGGGGTTCGTATTCCCAGACCTCGATGCCGGAACTGAGCAGGCGTCGATAGAGGCTTTGCATGGCCCGCAGCATGATCGCCACGTCGGACTTTCCCGGGAGGATCAGTTGGACGCGCCCGCCGCGGCGGATGACCTGGGCGAGTTCGCGGCGGATGCGCCACGTCGGAAGAAAATAGGCCGAGGCGATGCGGACATCGCGGGCGTTGGCCAAGTCCTGGTTCAGCGCCGTCTTGAAAGGCGTCGTGCCACGGCCTGGTGCGGACAGCAGCAGGTCGCAGCCGGGGATCGTGTCGCAGCGGCTGTGGATGGCCTTCCGGTAGGCGGCGAGCCTCTGGTGCTTGAACTCCGCCAGGTCCCACATCTCGTCGACCGCGCCGGCCATCTCGGCGGCGGCCTGGCCCTCGACGACCATGCCCAGGTCGCGCCATCCGCGCTTCACGCCATCCCCGGTGTAGTCGTCCGTGATGTTGAACCCGCCGATGACGGCCACCCGGTCGTCGCAGACGAGGATCTTCCGGTGATCCCGGATGGAGAAGCGGCGGAGGGAGAACGGATTGAACCACCGCATCTCTCCGCCGGCGGCGAGGAGGGGTTTCCAGAAATCCGCCGACAGACCGGCCGAGCCGAGGGAATCCACCAGCACCTTGACCTTCACGCCGCGGCCGCACGCGCGGACCAACGTTCCAAGGACCGAGCGCCCCGTGGCGTCACCG
>JAYUUX010000203.1:0-2912 GCA_043754645.1 Verrucomicrobiales bacterium
GGCCCCTGCCCGGCAGTATCCATGGCCAGCGCGACATATCCGCGCTCGGCCCACATCTGCGCCCATTCGCGGAAGGCCTGACCACCGCCTCCATGCACCAGCACCATCGCTGGGAACTTGCCTACGCTCCGATTCGCAGGCCGACCGAGGTAGGCGAAGATCCGCGTGGGCTTCCCACGAAACGATTCGCCTTCGTAGAACACCTCCTGCACCAGACCCGTCGTCGCCCCGAGCGTGAACGGCGGCGCCTTCTTCAACGCCGTCATGTCCCACGGCCCGAAGTCGCGCGGCGGCAAGGGCGTCCGGCATCCGGTCACGAAGCCAAAAGCCAGCAGCAATAGCGCAAGAAAACGCAGGCGGGAAATCATGCGGCTGAGATACCAGTCCATCACGATGAAGTCACGGCCGGCCATAGCCGCCGACGTAAGGAGGCGGAGTTCTTTCGGTCGGCCACCAGTCACCTCCACAACCGAGTAGTCGCGAAGCGACTCAGGAAATTAGCCAGCCACGAAGTGGCTGGACGCTTACCAATCATCGTTTTCGTCCCGAAGGGACGACGGAAGATCGCCGAACAAAATTGCCAACGTCCCTCCAGGACTCGCTCGCCCTGAAACCGGGTCCCATCCACTTCGTGGCTGGCTAATATCCTTCGGCCCTTCGGACCTGCTCTACTTGATCGAAACAGCCGTCACTTCCACATCCGCCTTCTTGATCTCCCGCACCATCTTCTCGGCAGCTTTGCTCTTCACCGTGAAGAGATGGTCCACCTCCGTGATCGGGCAGAGGATACACATCGCCTGTTTGCCGAGCTTGGTGGCGTCGGCGAGGACGACGAGTTTCTCGGCCTGGGAGATCATCAGCTTCTCGCTGGCGAGCACGGCTTCGTTGTAGTTCGTAACCGCCTTGGCATCCACGCCGGCCGCGCCGAGGAAGGCCCACTGCGCCCGGTAACGCCGGAGGAATTCCTCCGCCTGCGGCCCTACGACCAAGCCGGACTCGGGTTCAAGCAAGCCACCGGCGAGATAAACTTCCGCACCGAGCTTGCCGGCCTTGAGGCGGTCGATGGCCTGGGCGATGACGAGGGAGTTGGTGATGACGCGGATGCGCTTCAACGCGATGAACTCGGCCAGTTGGAAGGTCGTCGTCCCGCCGTCTATCATGACCACGTCGCCGTCGCGCAGCAGCTCGGCGGCGGCGCGGGCGATGGCGCGTTTGGCTTCCGTCTCCTGCTCCAGCCGCTTGGCGAAAGCCGGCGGCCCCATCTGCAACGCGCCCGGTCCGGCCAGCCGAATGCCCCCCCAGGTGCGCTCGACCTGGCCGGTCTGCTCCAGTTCCACGAACGCGCGCCGGATCGTCGCCGGCGACGCGGCCAGTCGCTCACAGGCTTCCATGAGCGACAGCTCGGGATCGTCCTGCAGGAGCTGGAGGATCTGTTTGAGACGAAGACGGCGCTTCATGGGGAAACCACGAATGGACACGAAGGAACACGAATGCCCGGGCCCCATGGACCATTCGCGTTCAACCCAACACAGCAGCTCTTCAATTCGTGTCCATTGGTGTTCATTCGTGGTTGAACTTTCTGTTTGACGCTGCGAACAAAGTCTTCAGATTTCGCTCACAAATCAATCACTTTGATTCCCGACCTTTTCCTATCATGAGCACCTTTAAATATGTCTCGAACCTCTGGAACGACGCCGAAGCCGCCAAGCTGACCGGCGCCGACCGCCTCGTCTACCGCTCCAACAAGCTCGGCAGCGACCAGCGCATTACCAACACCGGCGGCGGCAACACCTCCTCCAAACTCGCCGAGAAGGACCCGCTCACCGGCCAGGACGTGACCGTGCTCTGGGTGAAGGGTTCCGGCGGCGATCTCCGCACTGCCGGCCGCGAGTTCTTCAGCTCGCTCTACCAGGACAAGCTGGTCGGCTTGCAGAAGGTCTATGCCGCGCGCGCCGACAAGGGCCTCAAGTCCCAGGCCGAGGACGACATGGTGGCGATGTATGCCCACACCACCTTCAACCTCAACCCGCGCGCCTCGTCAATCGACACGCCGTTGCACAGCTTCATCCCCGGCACGTTCGTGGACCACATGCACCCGAACGCCATCATCTCCATCGCCGCCAGCGCGCGCTGCGTGGAGCTGACGAAGGAGATCTTCGGCGGCGAAATGGCCTACGTGCCGTGGATGCGTCCCGGCTTCGAGCTCGGCCTCGCCATGCAGGAGATCTGCCAGGCCCAGCCCAGCGTGAAGGCCATCATGATGGGCCAGCACGGTTTCATCTCCTGGGCCGAGGACGACAAGGAATGCTACCTCGCCACGCTCGGCTTCATCGAGAAGGCCGCCGCCTACATCGAGGCGAAGTATCAGGCCAAGGGCGGCGACGCGACCGTGTTTGGCGGCGCCAAGTATCAGACGCTCCCGCCTGAAGCGCGCGCCAAGGGGTTCGCCGCGATCCTTCCGTGGTTGCGCGGTCAGGTCAGCCAGCAGCGCCGCTTCATCGGCACGGTGCAGGACGACGAGAAGATCCTGCGGTTCGTCAATTCCAAGGACGCTCCGCGCCTCGCGGAACTCGGCACCAGCTGCCCCGACCATTTCCTCCGCACCAAGATCAAGCCGCTCTACGTCGATTGGAACCCGCAAACAGAAGACGCCGCCGCGCTCAAGGCGAAGATCAGCGCCGGCCTCACGCAGTATCGCAAGGACTACGCCGCCTACTACGACCGTTGCAAACGGGCCAACTCGCCCGCCATGCGCGACGCGAACCCGACGGTCATCCTCATCCCCGGCCTCGGCATGATCGCCTGGGGCAAGGACAAGTCCGAGAGCCGCGTCACCGCCGAATTCTACAACTGCGCCGTCGAAGTCATGCGCGGCGCCGAAGCCATCGACCAATACATCGCGCTGCCGCAGC
>JAYUUX010000204.1:0-5163 GCA_043754645.1 Verrucomicrobiales bacterium
GTGTTGTGCGCGTTGTTGTTCACGGCGACGGCGGAGTGGCTGTTCTGGGACGAGTTTGGCGCGCGTTTTAATTTCATCGCGGTGGACTACCTCGTCTACACCCAGGAGGTGTTGGGCAACATCCGCGAGTCCTACCCGATGCCGCTGATCTTGGGCGGGATCGCCGTCGCGGCGGCCCTGTTCACCTGGCTGCTGTGGCGCAGCCGGCTTCCGCACATGTGGCTCGACGCCCCGGACGGGCCTTGGAGAGGGCGCTACCGAAGCGGCGCGGTGTGGTTCGCCTGTGCGTTGGTCGTCGGAGTTCTGTTGTCTGAAAACCACCTGCCCGCATTCCGCAACAACTTCAATCGTGAGTTGGCGAAGAACGGAGTCTGGTCCCTCTTCGCCGCGTTCAACAACAACGTCCTCGACTACCGGCAGTTCTACCGGACGTTGCCTGACGCCGATGCGTTCGCCCGGCTCAGGGAGGAACTTGCTGAGGACGGTTCAATCCCGCTACGCCCCTCCGAGTTCGACACGCTCCGCTACGTCAAGAACGCCGGCCCCGAGCTTCGTCCAAACGTCATCCAGATCACGGTCGAAAGCCTGAGCGCGAACTTCCTCGGCATCTTCAACCGCGCTTCCGGCCTCACTCCCAACCTCGTCGAGATCGCCGGCAAGAGCCTCGTGTTCGACAACTTCTACGCCACGGGCACGCGCACCGACCGCGGCATGGAGGCGCTCGCGCTCTCGCTGCCGCCCACGCCCGGCCGCTCGATGATCAAGCGCCCTCGCAACGAGGACATGTTCACGCTCGGCTCCGTCTTCCGCGCCAAGGGCTACGACACCGCCTTCATCTACGGGGGGTTCGGCTACTTCGACAACATGAACTATTTTTTCGGCAACAACGGCTACCGCGTGATCGACCGCAACAGCCCGCAGTCCGACACCACCTTCGCCAACGTCTGGGGCGCGTGCGACGAGGACCTCTTCCGCTGGACGATGCGTGAGGCCGATGCCCGCGCGGCTTCCGGGAAGCCTTTCCACTACTTCGTCATGACGACGTCGAACCACCGGCCCTACACCTTTCCGGAAGGCCGCATCGACCTGCCTTCCAAAGTCTCCGGACGCGCCGGCGCGGTGAAGTATTCCGACTACGCCATCGGCAAGTTCTTGCGCGACGCGGCCGAAAAGCCGTGGTTCAAGAACACGGTTTTCGTGATCGTGGCCGACCATTGCGCCTCCAGCGCGGGCAAGACCGAGTTGCCGGTGCAGAACTACCACATCCCGCTCCTCATCTACGCGCCGGGCGGCCATATCACCGCGGGGCACATCAAGACCCTCACCAGCCAGATGGACTACGCGCCGACGCTCCTCGGCCTGCTCAACTGGAGCTACCCCTCGCGGTTCTTCGGCCACGATGTGCGCAAGATCGAACCTGACGAGGCCCACGCGCTCATGGGCAGTTACCAGAAGCTCGGCCATCTGGAGAAAGGCGAGTTCGTCATTCTGCGCCCACGCGGTGAATCGACCTACAAATATGATCTCGGCACCGGCGCGATGACCCCGATGCCCGAGAGCGCCTACGGCGTCATGGAAACGATCAGCTTCTACCAGAGCGCAAGCTACCTCTACGAACACGGGCTCTATCGGTCGCTCAGTCTTGAGGAGTTCGAGCGCTATGGGCGTCTCGGCGAGGCTGCGGCCGCGCTGCGGGCGTCACGGAAGTAATCCACGCGGCCACCCGGTCTTCCGCATCCCTCAGGCATCCCAATCTCAGTGACAAGTCGGACTGCGGACCGCGCCTGTTTGCAAAGCTGGACGCTTCACCGGCGGTGCGGCCGGTAGGCAGAATGGTGTGCTCACCGCCGAGCTTGATGGCTTCTCCGACCAGTTCGTCTTGAAGGCCAATGGCAAGGTCGAGCTCGAGCTCCAGGAACGGTAGAGTGTCCTCTCGCCGGCCAAGTGGCGTTCCTCAAACTCAACCGAGCCCGACGATCAGCCTCAGGAAGCTGAAGGTGGACAGCATGGCAAAGGACAGGCTCGCCTGGACCACGGGAATCTTGACGATCAGCAGCACGGCGATGAACCCGAACTGGGCCATGCTCCGGTAGGTCTCCTCGCTGATGTTGAACAGATATCGGAGCACGTAGGAACCGTCGAGCGGAGGAATGGGAAGCAGGTTGAAGAAGCAGAGGCCGAGGTTCACGAAGATGAAAACCATTAGCAGATGCCGGAGTTCATCAGACCCCACGAAGATCGCGATCCGCATGGCGATCATGCCGATCAGCGCGAGGAGGATGTTGCTCGCCGGCCCGGCCAGGGCGACATACATGCCGTAGAGGTGGCGTTTCCCGGACGGGAAGTTTCCCGAGTTCACCGGCACGGGTTTGCCCCAGCCGATGACCCATCCGGCGGCGGCCGAACCGATCGCCGCCAAAAACTGGCCGAGCAACGGGAGCACGACCGTTCCGACAACTTCCATGTGCACCACCGGGTTTAGGGAGATCCGCCCCATCAGACGCGACGTGTCATCCCCGCACTTCCAGGCCGCCCACGCATGGGCCGCCTCGTGCACCGTGATCGCGATCACAAAACAGAGGTAGGATTGGAGGATGTTGACGATGTCGGCGGAACTCATGCCGTCGAAATGGTAAAGCAGGTTCCAGACGATTTCGACAATGGTTCTTCCGCTCTTTGTGGACGGTTTCAGCCGAAACGATGCAGTCGAAAAAGCGGCTGCTTCAAGGTAGGGCAGCGCATCTTGCCTGCCCAAACCGCTTCCGGCATGGAAGCAAATGGTTCGGGCCTATCAGGACTTCGATCCGTGCGGAAACCCCGGTCAGCTCGGGGCAGGCTGGAAGCCCGCCCTACCTTCAACCGCATGGCTCCGGTTCAGAGGGGCACATCGACCGAGCCTTTCACGGACTCGGCCATGGACATCGGGTTCGCGGGCCTCGGCGACGCAGCCCCAGGTCGGCGGGTCCTAGGCCTGATGGGCTGGATCAATCTCCGTAGTTGAACGGATCGGAGAACTTCGGATCGGTGGCCATCGCCGTGTCCGAGATCGTCCGGAGGAAGGCGACCAGCGCGGCCTTCTGCTGGACCGTCAGATTGAGCCGACGCGGAGCGCCGGGAGCGCCCTGGCCGGGAGGATTGCGGAGCTGCGGGGCGAGGTTGGGATTGTCGACGACGCCCGAGTTGTAGAATTCGACGGTCTCCTCAAGCGTGGCGAAGCGTCCGTCGTGCATGTAGGGCGCGGTGAGGGCGATGTTCCGCAACGACGGCGTCTTGAAGAGTCCCTCGTCCTGCGCGCGACCGGTGATCGCGCCGACACCGCGATCGACGAAGGGAAACTCCAAACCGTTGTTGAAGATGTTCGGCGCGGTGAACGTGTCCGTGCCGTGGCAGGCGGCGCACGTGGCGTTGCCGACCTGGCCGAAGAAGATCTGGCGGCCGAGATTCTCCTGCGTGGTGAAGTTCGCGAAGCCGTTGGTCAATCCGGCGTCATACTTGGTCTGCGTGGACACCATGGAGCGGATGAACTGCGCCAGCGCGCGGGAGATGCGGTTCGTGGTGACCTGGGTCGTGCCGAAGGTGTTCGCGAAGAGATTCGTGTAGAACGGTTCCGCCGCGATCCGCGTCACGAGCGCCGGAAGGGTCATGCCCATCTCCACGGAATTCTGGATCGGCTGGAGCACCTGGTCTTCCAGCGAGGCGGCGCGTTCATCCCAGAAGAAGCGGCCGCGCGGATAGTAGCGCGCATTGGCCAGGCCCATCGAGTTGCGGTCGGTCAATCCTCCGTTGAACCCGACGCTGAACTTCCGGGGATCGGAGAAGCCGGCCTGCTGCTGGTGGCAGGAAGCGCAGGAGACGGTGCCGTTGGTCGAGAGGCGTTTGTCGTAGAAGAGCGCGCGGCCGAGAGTCGCGCCCGCATCGGTCACGGGGTTGTTCGGAGGCGTGTTGTCCTGGCCGGTGATCTGCGGCGTGAGATAGCTCGGAGGCAGGACCGGCGCGGCGTAGTTGAACGGCGTTCCCGGCAGTTTCAGCGCATCGGCCGTCGTGCTGGGAAGGTCCTGTTGCCGCGTTGCGTCGGCGATGACGCGAAAGAATCCGTTCTCCGCCGACGACCGTAACAACGAGCGGTGGAAGGTGCCGTTGTGGACTTTCCAGGCGGCGATCTCCGACCAGTCGGTCAGGTTGGTGGACCGTTGAACCACCCACACCCGATTGGCCGCGTCCACGATGGAAACGCGGTTGGAGGATACACCCGAGGACGCGATCGAAACGGACGCGGTGGCCGGAATGGAAGGCTGCGCGGAGGCGATCTGGACCACGGCCATCACCGACGCTCCGACGATCCAGGGAAAGCAACGTCTTGTTTTCATGGCGACATGAACGCGCCGTCCTCCGCCCTATCCAAGGAACTTTACCGTGGCTTCACCCTCGGCCCCGACCTTTTACCAAGCCTTAACACTCGGCCCGGCACTTGGCCGACCGGACTCAGGAATGCGTGTTCAAGCCGGGGCCGTTGTGGTTTCAATTTCCACGCCGACGCCGAGGCGCGGCGAAAGAAACCATGTTCACCGGCATCGTCGAAGAAACGGGCTCCATCGAATCCATCACTCCCCTGAAGGGCGGCATCCGTCTGGCCGTCGCCGCGAAGCTCGTGGCCAAGCATCTCAAGCCGGGCGACAGCCTCGCGATCAACGGCGTCTGCCTGACACTGGTGAAACGCGCCGGGAAAGGCTCCCGTGCCCTGCTTCATTTCGATCTCCTGAACGAGACCTGGACCCGCACCAACCTCCGGTTCCTCGAGCCGGGCAGCTCCGTCAATTTGGAGCGGGCCTTGGCGGCGGGCGCACGTTTCGGCGGGCACTTCGTCAGCGGCCACGTCGACGGCGTGGGCACGATCGCGAAGTGGGAGCGTTCCGGCGCCGACCACGTGCTCGACATCGAAGCCCCGGCGGACGTGCGGCGCTACGTGGTCTTCAAGGGATCGATCTGTGTCGACGGCATCAGCCTCACCGTCTCGGGCGTGACCAGGAAGGGCTTCCGCCTCTGGATCATCCCGCACACCTTCGACGTGACCAATCTGCGGGAACGGAAGGTGGGGGACAGGGTCAACCTGGAAGCCGACCTGCTCGGAAAATACGTGGATCAACTCCTCGAGCGCCGGCTGTC
>JAYUUX010000205.1:0-4752 GCA_043754645.1 Verrucomicrobiales bacterium
AGATGGCCAAGTTCCAGGACGTCCGCCAGAAGCGCATCTACGAGATGGTCGCGCGTCTCAACGAGAAGAAGATCCCGCTCAAGCCCGAAGCCGTTTTCAAGATCGCCAACTGCCGTTCGCCCGGCCGGCCGCATGTCGCCCGCGCGCTCGTCGCCGAGAAGTATTGCACCAGCCTCGACGAGGCCTTCGACCGCTTTCTCAAGAAGGGCAAGGCCGCATGGGTGCCCAAGTTCAAGATCTCGGCCTTCGATGCGATCCGCCTCATCCATGTCGCCGGTGGCCTTGCGGTGTTGGCCCATCCCGCCCTCAACCGCAGCGACGAGGTCATCCCCGATCTCGTCCGGGCCGGAATGGACGGGTTGGAGTGCTTCCACAGCAAACACACGCAGCACGTGTCCGAGCACTACCTGCAGATCGCCGACAAGCACGACCTCCTCGTCAGCGGCGGGTCCGACTGCCACGGCATGAGCAAGAACAAGCCCCTCATTGGCTCCGTGAAGATCCCCATCCACACCTACAACAAGCTCAAGGAAGCGCGGGACGAACTCCGCGCCCGCCGCGCCGCCGCCGTCTAAGCCGTCCGGCCGCCGGAGTTCCCCCTCTCTCGACCATGGGATTCTTTCAACGCCTCAAAGAAGGTCTCTTCAAGACGCAGCAGAAGCTCGTCCACGAGATCAAGCGCATCGTCACCCGTTCGCCCCGCCTCACCGCCGACACCATCGAGGAACTCGAAGCCGCCCTGCTCGGCGCCGACCTCGGCGTCGCCATGACGCAGCAGATCCTCACGGCCGTGAAGAAGGCCTACGAAACCCAGGGCAGCGGCGGCGTGCAGGTCCTCGACATCGCCATAGCCGAAGTCGAGAAGAGCCTCGGCACCGTCAATCCCGGCCTGAAGCCCAACCCCACCGGCCTCACAGTCGTCTCCGTCGTCGGCGTCAACGGCACCGGCAAGACCACGACGAGCGCCAAGCTCGCCCACAACTTCAAACAGAACGGCGCAGGCGTCGTCCTCGCCGCCTGCGACACCTTCCGGGCCGCCGCCATCGAGCAGCTCAAGCTTTGGGGCACCCGCCTCGACGTCGAGGTCATCGCTGGAGCGCACGGAGCCGATGCCGCGGCCGTGGCGCATGACGGCATCGCCGCCGCGCAGGCCCGGGGCGCGAAGTGGCTTCTGGTCGACACCGCCGGCCGCCTCCACACCAAGACCAACCTCATGCAGGAGCTGCAGAAGGTTCACCGCGTCATGGCCAAGAAACTTCCCGGCGCCCCGCACGAAACCCTCCTCGTCATCGATGCCACCACCGGCATGAACGCGCTCAACCAGGCGCGCGAGTTCCACAAGGCCGTGCCGCTGACAGGGCTCGTCGTCACCAAGCTCGACGGCACGAGCAAGGCCGGCATGGTCGTGGCCATCCAGAAAGAGCTCGGCATCCCCGTGAAGTTCATCGGCGTCGGCGAACAGAAGGACGATCTCCAGCCCTTCAACGCCCGCGAGTTCGCCGAAGCCCTCTTCAGCGACAACGACGCGGCGGCGTAGGAGTCAGCCATCCTTCGTTTGCCGGCGGCTTGAGCCTTGCGGGCGGCCGCGCCTTGAATTTCCCGCCCACTCTGTAATCGCCTTTGCCGGAATCCGGACGTATCACGATCCGGCAATGAGCATTCTCAACTTCCTCAAGGGACAGGCCCTCGAAGTCATCGAGTGGAACGACGATTCGCGGGACACGCTGGCGTATCGCTGGCCCGACGAAGACAAAGCCATCAAGCGCGGCGCACAGCTCATCGTGCGCGAATCCCAGGCGGCCCAGTTCGTCTACCTCGGCGAGTTCGGCGACACCTTCGGGCCGGGCAAACACACCCTCGTCACCGAGAACATCCCGATCCTGACCAAGCTGAAGTCGTGGAAATACGCCTTCGACGTGCCGTTCAAGGCGGACGTCTACTACGTCGTCACCCGGACCTTCACCGGCAACAAATGGGGCACGGCCAATCCGGTGATGATGCGTGATCCGGACTTCGGCATCGTGCGCGCGCGGGCCTACGGTATCTACGACTTCAAGATCGTGGAGCCGCGCACGTTCCTGAAGGAGGTCGCGGGCACGGACAACCATTTCCGGCTCGATGAATTCCAGGAGACGATGCGGTCGAAGATCATCTCCGTCTTCAGCGAGGCGCTGGCCAGCTCCAAGGTGCCCGTGCTCGACGTCGCCATGCGCTACGGCGAACTCGGCGATGCGCTCCTGCCGATCATCAACCCGATCACCCGCGCGAAATACGGCATCGAGATCACCCACTTCGTCGTCGAGAACGTCTCCGTTCCGCCCGAGGTCGAGCAGGCCATCGACAAACGCTCAAGCATGGGCGCGATCGGCAACCTGAATGATTACGTGAAGTTCCAGCTCGCGCAGGGCCTCGGCCAACCCGGCGGCGGCGGGGCCAGCGGCGCGGCGGCGGAACTCGCCGTGGGCTTCGGCCTTGCGCAGCAGTTGATGAAGGACGGTGGCCTCACGGGAGCGGCCACGCCTCCTCCGCTCCCCGGCGCGCCTGTTGCCCAGCCTGCGGCCGCAGCGGCTCCGGCGTTTGAACTGCTCAGCCCGGCCGATGCTGCGAAGCTGCTCGGCGTGAGCGAAGCCGACGTCATGGCGAGCGTCACCGACGGCAGCCTCAAGGCGAAGAAGATCGGCAGCGCCTACCGCATCACGACGGCGGCCTTGGAGGAATTCCTGAAGGGCTGACCAACGATCCAGCACCATGTCGGACCGGCCCATGCGCATGGGCTGTCATTGAAACACCATGAACCCGTTGCGAAAAATGTTTGGCCCCAGCAAAGAGGAAATCTGGCAGAAGCTTTGCGCTGAAACCGGAGCGGACTTCGTCCAGGGCGGCTTTTGGAAGGGGAACAAGGTCCAGGCCTCGCACGGGGAGTGGACCATCACGTTGGATACCTATGCGGTGTCCAACGGCAAAGTGGTCATGCATTTCACCCGGTTGAGAGCACCCCACGTCAACCCCGATCGCTTCCGGTTCACGGTCTACCGTCGTGGTTTTTTCAGCGACATCGCCAAGTGGCTCGGGATGCAGGATGTCGTGGTCGGGCATGAGGACTTCGACCGGGACTTCATCATCAAGGGCACGGAGGAGACAAAGCTGCGGGCGCTGTTCGATAATCCAAGGCTGAGGGAGTTGATCGCCGCCCAGCCCGAGATTCACCTGACGGTGAAAGACGACGAGGGTGTTTTTGGAGCGCGCTTCCCCGCTGATACGGACGAACTTCACTTCCACGTCCACGGCATCATCAAGGACGTGGCCCGGTTGAAATTGTTGTTTGAGTTGTTCGCCGAGACACTGGACCAGTTGTGCCGCATCGGCTCAGCCTATGAGGAGGCACCCAAGCTGAAACGATGAGCGCGAAACCGATGTCATGGGGCTGATCCACGCAGGCCGGGCGTCCGCGCCCGGCCGGTTTATCTGAACGAACCCGGCAACCTATCCCAACCATGTTTGATCTCATCGAGTTCCTTTTCGAGCTGCTCGCGCATGGGTTTGAAGCGCTGGACCTGCTCCACTACTGGCGCTTCGTTCTCTCCTTCGCCGCCGGTCTCACGATGGGCGTCTGGATCTTCGGGAGGTTCGCCAACCATGTGGTGGGCGTTCTGATCGCGGCACCGGTGGTGATCGCATCGGCGGTGCTGGGAGCGATCTGGGAGCGGAACGCCGATTGATCATGCCTCATCCCAGCCCGAGGAACGCGCCCGCACCTAGGCCTGCAACGCCGGGTGCCGAGGCGAAAACGTGACGAATCCGTTCGAAACGCCTAGCCTCCAAACAATGAACACGCTGATTGAAATCGATCCCAAGGTCTGCAACGGACGCCCTGTTATCCGGGGCACAAGGATTCCCGTGGCGGTCGTCCTCGACCAGCTCCGCGAGGGGGAAGCCTGGGATTCCATCCTGCAGGGCTTTCCCGAGCTGAAGCGGGAGCACATCCAGGCGGCCTTGGATTTCGCGCGAAGCTCCGTCGAGCACACGGAGATCCACGCCATCGGGGCCTGATCCCAATGCGGCTATTCCTGGACCAGATGATCCGCGAGGACGTCGCGGAGGCCCTGCGAAAGCTCGGCCACGATGTCCAGCGGCCCGCCTACCTCGGCCTTTCCCGTGCGGATGACGGGGAGCTTTTGCGCCATGCAACCGGCGAAGGCCGGGTGTTGATCACCTTGGACGAGGATTTCGGCGACTGGGCGGTGTTGCCCTTGGCCTCGCACTGCGGAGTGGTCCGGCTGAAGGCGCATCCGACAACCTCCACCAACATCCTGTCCGTGCTTGTTCCTTTTCTCCAACGCCACGGCGAAGAGCGTATCGCCGACCACCTGGTGATCGTCAGTCCGAAACGGGAACGCTGGATAAGAACAGGCTAGCCATGTCCGAAATCCTCGCCCGCGACAAATACCACTGCCCGACCTGCGGGGCCGACGCGCATTGGAACGCAGCCAAGCAGGCGCTCGTCTGCCCGTATTGCGGAACCGTCTCGCCCGCGCAGCTAACGGCCGAGGGCGAGATCCGCGAGCTCGACCTGATCACCGCGCTCCGTTCCGTGCCAGACGACCAACGGGGCTACAACACCGAGCGCGTCTCGGTGAAGTGCCAAAGCTGCCAGGCCATCTCGTCCTTCGAGCCCAACCGCGTCGCGCAGAACTGCGAGTTCTGCGGCTCCGCCCAGCTCGTGCCCTACGAGCAGACCAAGGCCGTCATCCG
>JAYUUX010000206.1:0-6386 GCA_043754645.1 Verrucomicrobiales bacterium
GGCCAACGCCATCCTCCAGGTCATCCCGCAGGCCCAGGTCGGTTTCGTCGGGCTCAAGCGCGACGAGAAGACGCTCAAGCCCGTGACCTACCACGAGAGCCTGCCGAAGAACCTCAGCCGGTTCGAAATCCTTCTGGTGGATCCCATGCTCGCCACCGGCGGATCGACCATCGCCGCCTTGGACCTGCTCCATGAACGGGACGCCTGCCACGTCCGTATGATCAACCTCGTCTGCGCGCCTGAGGGCATCCGCGCCGTCCGGGCCAAGTATCCGCGGCTCGCGATCTACTCCGCCGCCATCGACACCCGCCTCAACGAACGCGGCTTCATCATTCCCGGACTCGGCGACGCCGGCGACCGGCTTTTCGGCGTCTGAACCCAAACCGCCCTCCACGCATGGCCCGGTCCGAACACCTGTTGCTCGTTGGTTCCTCGGAACAGCATCCCGATCTCCTCTACGCCACCGGCCTGCTGACCCGTGAGCCGTTCATCTGGCTCAGGGATGCCCGACAGGCCGTCATTGTCACGGCGGGCAGGCTTTCACCCGCTGCCCAAAAGGCGTTTCAAAAACTCCAGATCCTGACGCCGTCTCAAGTCGCCGGAAAAGGACCCTCGGACGACGGCACCGTCGTCAGGAAGCTGCTTGAAGGGCGCAAAGTGACGCGTGTCCTGGTTTCGGAAAGTTTCCCGCACGGCCTCGCCCGCACGCTTCGCCGCGCGAAGATCAGGGTGAAGGTCATTGCGCCGTTCTTCCCCGGGCGACCGATCAAAACAGCCGACGAAGTGAAGAAGATCTCCGCTGCGATCAGCATGGCGGAGGTGGGCCTCGCGGAGGGCATCCAGGCGATCAAACGCTCGAAGACGGGTCGCGACGGACTGCTCCATCACGGCGGCACGCCGCTGACCTGCGCCCGGGTTCGTTCGATCATCGAGACGGCGGTGCTCCAAGCCGGAGGCCACCCCATCGGCGCCGCGGTGGGATCCGACTGGCTCAACCACGACCCGGTCGAAGGCGGCGACGGCCCGCTCAAGCCGAACCAACCGATCACCCTCGCCGTCTCGCCGCGCTCGAGGAAGACCGGCTACTTCGGCGAACTCGCCCGCACCGTGGTCAAAGGCCGTGCGCCCGAAGCCGTGCGCCGACTCTTCCACACGGTGAAGACAGCCCGCCGGCTCGCCTTCGGCCTCGCTGTTCCCGGGTGTTCCGCCGCGGGGATCCACCGGGCGGTTGCCGACTACTTCGACCGCGAAGGATTCTCCACCCTGCCGAACGCGACCCCTCGCGAAGGATTCCATTCCCCATGCGGACACGGGATGGGATTGGAACTGCACGAAGCTCCCTTCCTCTGCGCCGGTTCGAAGGAACTCCTCCAACCCGGGCACGTCGTCGCGCTGGAACCCGCCCTTCACTACCGCGCCATCGGCTGCATCCGGTTGGTGGATGCCGCCTGGGTGGGGCCCAAGAACGCCCGCAACCTCGCCAAGTTCGAGACCGTGCTGGAGATCTGATCTCCTTCTCCGGACTGTGCCAGGTTGGAATTTCGCCCGGGGATTTCCACTTGAACAGAACCCATTTCCCGATGTCTCTGTCCACGCCCGCAGAACCGGTGCAATGGTTGCAAAACCGGCAAAGCGGATAATTGTTACGAGCCATGAAACGCATATCCCTGTTTTTGCTGACGAACTTCGCGGTGATCCTGGTGATCTCCATCATCGCGAACCTGCTTGGCGTCGACCGGTGGCTGCTGCGACGCGGCATAAACTACGAAAGTCTGCTCATCCTCTCCGCAGTCATAGGCTTCGCCGGTAGTTTCATCTCGCTGGCGATATCCAAGTGGATGGCCAAGATGTCCTACAGCATCAAGGTCATCGACCGCCCCAGCAGCCAGGCCGAGGAATGGCTCGTCTCCAAGATCGCCGAGCAGTCCAAAAAGGCGGGCATCAAGATGCCCGAAGTCGGCGTCTACGAGAGCGACGAGGTCAACGCCTTCGCCACCGGACCTTCGCGCAACAACTCGCTCGTGGCCGTCAGCTCCGGACTCATCCGGCGCATGAACCTTCGCGAGATCGAAGGCGTCCTCGCCCATGAAGTCTCGCACATCGCCAATGGCGACATGGTCACCATGACCCTGCTCCAGGGCATCCTGAACACCTTCGTCGGGTTTTTCTCCCGGATCATCGGCTACGCGGTGGATAGCGCCCTCCGCAAGAACGACGAGGGGAGCCGGGGCCCCGGCATGGGCTACTTCATCGGCTACATCGTCTGCCAAATTCTGCTCAGCATCCTCGCCACCATGGTGGTCATGGCCTACTCGCGCCGACGCGAGTTCGCAGCCGACGCCATGGCCGCCAAGCTGGAAGGCAAGGACGCCATGGTCTCCGCCCTGCGCCGGCTCAAGTCGATCACCGAGGG
The DNA here is from genome assembly GCA_043754645.1 of Verrucomicrobiales bacterium. GTDB lineage: Bacteria > Verrucomicrobiota > Verrucomicrobiia > Limisphaerales > CANJSG01 > CANJSG01. The sequence continues at coordinate 2,414 of JAYUUX010000206.1, forward strand.
CGGCGGCATCATCGACGACCGCTCGCAGGCCCTGAGCGCGTTCAAGATCAACGGCAAGCCCTCCGGTTTCATGGCCCTCTTCTCCAGCCATCCGCCGTTGGAAGACCGCATCGCCGCGCTCGAGAACGCGCGCTGAAACCCTCGCGGTTCCCCTGAACGAAAGCCGTCGTGGAGCCCTGGTTCCGCGGCGGCTTCCTCATTGCTCGGGCAACCACCAGCTCACTCGCCCTTCAGCCGGCTTAGGCAAAAGCAGTCCTGCGGTTCGGGGCTGATGTTCTGCAGCCGTTCCCAACTCCGGAGAATTCCCTCCAGCTTGAAGCCGGCCTTCTCCAGCACACGCCTGGAGGCGGGATTGTCCACATGGGCCACGGTCCACACCCGCCAGATGTCCGGCTGGTTCAACAGCCAGTCGGTCCACACTCGCACGGCTTCGCTCATGTAGCCCTGTCCCCAAAACTGCTTCGCCAGCACATAGCCGAGGCTCGCTTTGCCGTTCTCCGGACGCAGCTCGATCATGCCGAGAACCTGGTCATCCGAACGCCGCAGGATGATGAAGGGATACGCGCTGCCCTCGGTCCACGAATCGATGCACCACGACAGGAATCCGACCGTCTCCGAGACGTCGGTGTGCGGCTTCCAGATGAGATGCCGGGAAACCTCGGGATCCCGCGTGTAGAGCTGGAAGAGCGTCTCGGCGTCGCTGAGCAGCGGCGGCCGGAAGCTGAGGCGTTGGCTGTAGAACTCCTTGGGCGGAACGGTCATGGCGGATCACTTTCCGATGCGTCGGATCTCCAGGCTCCAATCCGGTCCGGACGAGACCCCGAACTTCTTGGCAAAGCTGTCGGTGTTCAATGCAAGCGAAACCTCCAGCAAGCTGTTCAAGAACAGCAGAGGTTCACCGGTCTTCGCCGCGCCAAATGTAGCGACATACGGCGCCTCGCCCGAGTGGACCAGCTTTCCATCCTTCAACACGCGGAAACTGAAACGATCGCCGATCTTCGCGCCGAGCGTGTCGAAGAGCGGCTTCTCGATATTCGACCAGACGTTGCCATACTGCACGTCGAGCACTGGAATCGTCCCCACCAACCCGCCGTTCCTCGCCGCGTCTTTGGTGTAGGGAATGGCGACGATCCCGTTGGTCAACCGCGGACCGACGTCCTCAAACTTCAGCTTCCCGGTCGCCAACCGCGCGGCGACGTAGGCGAAGATGTCGCGGCCATGGAACGTGTAGCTCCCTTCGCTTCCTTTGAGCCGCTGGCGAGCCGCATCGATCTCCCGCAACTCCGCGACTCCGAGAGTCTCGGCCACGAACGTCAACGTGCCGTTGTCGGGCGTGACGAACGTGTGCCCCGTCTTGGCGCGCATCACCACGCTGCGCCGATCCGTGCCGACACCGGGATCGACGACGGATACGAACACCGTGTTGCTCGGCCAATAGGCGGCGGTTTGCTTCAGGCGGAACGCTGCTTCCCACACGTTGTAGGGCGGAATCTCGTGCGTGATGTCGAACTGCTTCAGCGACGGGCTCACGCCAAAGGCCACGCCCTTCATCGCCGAGACCGCGCCATCCTTCAGGCTGAAGTCCGACTGGAACACCAGGGCCGCTTCGGCCGCGCGAAGCGGCGCGGAGAGGACAGCGGCCAGCAAAAGCGCAGCACCGACTGCGCGGACCAACAACTGGAGGATTGTGAGACTCATAATGCGGTCTGTTCTGAAGCGGCCTTGAGATTCCAACGCCGAATGGTTGAAGGCAAATCCGGAGCGGGAGTTGCGATGCGGCGGCGTTGGGCCAGACTGGCCGCGCTGTCGCGTGAAAAACTTCCTAGCCCGCAACTGGTTCATCATCTCGCTGCCTCTGGCCATAGCGCTCGCCTGGCTAGTTCCCGAGGCGGGCGCCACGGGCGGATGGTTACGGAGCGAGGTCACCACCAAGCTGGGAGTCGCCCTCATCTTCCTGTTCCAAGGACTGACGTTGCCATCGTCCGCACTTAAGCAGGGCGCTTCGCAATGGCGGCTCCATCTGCTGGTGCAGACGTTCACGTTCCTTCTATTTCCTTTGATCGGCATGGCGCTGGATGCGTTGGTCGGACGTCATCTGCCGCCGGATCTGCGGCTTGGGTTCCTGTTCCTGTGCGTCCTGCCTTCGACCGTCTCGATGTCTGTCGTGCTGACGGGCCTCGCCGGCGGCAACACGGTGGGCGCCATCTTCAACGCCGCGCTCTCGAACATCATCGGCGTGTTCATCACACCGATCTGGGTCGCTTGGCTCATGAAATCCGGCGGCCCGTCCCAACCCCTCGGCGGGGTCGTGAAGGAGATCGTCGTGCTGTTGCTGCTGCCGCTGGCCATCGGTCAAATCATCCGCGTGTTCGCCACATCCTGGGCCGACAAGAACAAGAAGCGCCTCGGCAACGCCGCCAGCGGACTGATCCTGTTCCTCGTCTTCGCTGCGTTCTGCAACTCGGTGAAGGCGCAGTTCTGGGCACAGCAAAGTGCGGGCGTTCTGCTCACGGCGTCGGCCGGAGTGATTCTGATCTTCGTCATCGCCATCGCCTTCATCGAAGTCCTCGCACGGATGCTCAAACTGGAACGCCCCGATCGCATCACCGCGACATTCTGTGCGCCGCAAAAGACGATCGCTTCGGGCATCCCGCTCGCGAAGGCCATCTTCGGAGCCCACCCTGGCCTGGGACTGATCCTGCTTCCGATCCTCTTCTACCATCCGCTCCAACTCATCGTTTGCGGCGTTCTCGCCGACCGATTCGCCCGCCAAAAGCCCACGGCGTAAGCCAGGCGTCCTCACCAGACCTTCGTCATTTGATTTGCCGGACGATCTCCCGCAACACGATCGACGCATGGGCGGACATCACCGCGAAGGTCGTCAGGCCGGCGACGAGTTCCTTGCGGACGGTGGTTCCGTGGGCGTTCAGTTGGAAGAAGCGTTCCAGCATGATGTGGTTTTGGAGTGGATGGGTTCAGGGACTTGGCAGGACACGGACGGAAAGGGACGAAGGCGCGGCGGCGGACCGGAAGACGCGTTGGGTAGCCTTGCGGAAATCCTCGGGCTTCGCCAACGGGATGGTCACAAAGGTCTGAGGATTGCGGTCGACGAGCGGGAACCACGAACTCTGGACGTGAATTACGATACGATGGCCGCGGCGGAAGGTGTGGAAGACGTCGGGGATGACGAACTCAACCTTGGTGGCCCTGCCCGGCTCCATGGGGTCCGGCTTCTCGAAGCTGTTGCGGAACTTCCCGCGCATCACGTCGCCGCGCACGAGCTGCTGGTAGCCGCCCATCTTGACGTTGGTCGGATTCGGATTCGGGTCGGGAAAGTCTCCCGCGTAGGCATCGACGAGTTTGATCACCCAGTCGGAGTCGGTCCCGGTGGTTGAAACGTGGAGCGTCGCCTTGAGCGGCCCGGCCATCGTGAGGTCTTCGGCGAGCGGCTCCGTCTCGTAGACGAGCACGTCCGTCCGGCTCGCGGCAAACCGCTGGTCTTCGAGCGGGTATTGACGTGGATAGGTCGTCGACATCTCCGCCGTGTAGGGAACCGGTTTCGCCGGATCGCTGACGTATTCGTCGAAGGCCTCGCCGCTTTGAGTCGGGGGCGCGAAGGCCAGCTTGCCCTTCGCCTGGAAGTAGAGCGTCCGCTCCACCGCTTTCTTCGGCGGCCAGGCATCGAAACGCCTCCATTGAAGCGTGCCCATCTCGAAGACCATCGCCTCGGGCAGGGTGAAGTTCGTGTCGTCCTTCAGGTAATGGCGGAAGAACGGCAGCTCGATCTTTTCGCGGTAGAACTCGGAAGTCTTCGCCTTGAAGTCCACCTCACCGAGCTTGTCGCCGGTGCCGCGTCCCCAAGCACCGTGCGACCACGGACCCATCACGAGAAGATTGGTGATGCCGGGGTTGAGCTTCTCGGTCCAACGGTAGGTTTCGAGCGCGCCGAACAGGTCCTCGGCATCGAACCATC
>JAYUUX010000207.1:0-2127 GCA_043754645.1 Verrucomicrobiales bacterium
CTGACGCCGTATTTCTCAAGGTGGTCGGTCGTCAGGTCCAGGGCCTGGTGGCAGGCATCCAGCTGGACGCGGAGGTGGGTGAGTTCGACGGCGAGGGCGGCGGAGTCGACGCGCCGATGGCCGTCGATCATCCGCGGGACGACTTCGCAGAGGCGCGCGAAAGGGAGCTCCCGGAAGTTCCGGCGCTCCAACCGCGACCGGACGGGGGTGGAGCCGCCGACGGACGCGATCTGGCCCGCGAGATGGACGATCGCGTCCTCCATGTCGGCGGGGATGGTGTTCCAGCCGGCCTCGGATTCCGCCTCGTTCCAGTGGAACAGCGCGCGGACCCGGGCGCACGTCTCCCCGTCCAGCGCCTCGATCCAAAGGGCGTCCGCGTTGTCGGGGAAAAGGCAGTTGAAGAGCGTGCCGACATCCCCGTCATACGGGGGCTGGGGAAGGAGTCTTTGGGAAAGCCGTTGAAAGGCCTCCTGGGCAAAGCCGGCTTCGCGCGGCAATCCGGTTTCGCAGAAAAGGTCCAGCGCGCACGTGTCGCGGATCAGGCTGCGGAGGGTGCGGGCAACGGCGTCCTTCATCTCCGGCTGATGGTCCAGCAGCGTGAACAGCCGCTTCAGCCGAAGATGGGCGGAAGCCACGGCGTCGTGGCCCTTCACCGGATGCCGTATCCACGCGACGAGGCTGCGGATCCAGTCGATGCGGTCGCCAAGGGGCGCTTCGGCTTTCGCCGATCTCAGAACAAGGTCGAGTTCCGGCGGAGCGGGCTCCGGAGACGTCAGCGGCACGGGCCGGGATGGAATGGTCAGGAGCGACATTGTGAAACGGGCCGGCAAAGCGGATTGGCCGGATCAACCACGACGGCACGGTGGATCAGAAAGCGGATCGCGCAACGGCTGTTGGCGAGTTTCTCCTCCTGGGCTCGACCATCGCGAAAGCGTCGGTCAGTGTTCGAACGATGAAACGCATCTGCGTCTTCTGCGGACATGCCACGGGCGAAACGGCCGTCTTCGCCCAGGCGGCGGCTGAAACGGGCCGGCACTTCGCGGCCCACGGAATCCGCCTCGTCTATGGCGGTGGCAATGCCGGGATGATGGGGACGCTCGCGAACGCCGTGTTGGACGCCGGAGGCGAGGTGACAGGCGTGATCCCCGACTTTCTGATGAACCGGGAGCTGGGACACACGCGGCTGACCATGATCCACGTGGTCAAATCCATGCACGAACGCAAGGCGCTCATGGCCGACATCTCGGACGCGTTCATCGCGTTGCCCGGGGGCTTCGGGACACTCGACGAACTCTGCGAGATCCTCACCTGGGCCCAGCTCGGGCTGCACTCGAAGCCCTGCGGCATCCTGAATGTGGCGGGCTTCTACGATCCGTTCCTCGCGCACATCGACGCGACGGTGGCGCATGGCTTCATGAAGACCGACCACCGCAGCCTGATCCTCGACGATCCAACCATCGAAGGCCTGATGCCCAAGCTGCGGGCCTTCCAGCCGATCAACATGGCGAAGTGGCTGGTGAAGGAAGTGAGATGAACAAAAGGGTTTGGAGAAAGAGATCCCTATGGGCTGCTTGCGGCCTGCTGGTTGTTTTGGTTTGGGTCGCATGGCCGTCTCGCGAGATCGCCTACAAGGGGCGATCCCTGAGCTGGTGGTTAGAGTCCGTCCAATCCACCAACACAAAGGAGCGAGTAGAGGCGGCTGAGGCAATCAGGGCGATCGGAACGAACGCGGAGCCGGTCCTTCTTGATTGGCTTCAGCGACGAGATTCGGCTGGCGCGCGATATTTTTCTGGGCTCCTAGCCAAGCTTGGAGCGCCGCTGTGGGATCCCAACAGATATAGAGCGCCGTTGTGGGATCGATCATCGGAGAACTACTTCCGATCCAAAGCTGTTCTCGGGTTCCAGGTCCTCGGACCCAGGGCTTACTGGTCGATCCCGGTCCTTCAGAACCTTCTGACCAATGCTGACACAAGGTTTGATGCCGCCGTCGCCATGAACGCCGTCGCGCCGGATCTGACGAGGCCAATCATGACGCAATGGAGAAACAGCACCAACGCAGCCATGAGCGTCGATGCCATGCGAATGGAGCAGGAGATTCTCGACCAGAAGACGACCCGACGTGCTTGG
>JAYUUX010000208.1:0-9360 GCA_043754645.1 Verrucomicrobiales bacterium
TGCGCGACATTCTCCTTCCAATGTTGGAGGCGAAACTGGGCGCGGCAGAGGCAAGCCCCGCGACCAGTGATGACGACGAGAAGGAAGGCGAGGGCGAAACCGAATCATGCGGCGTCACCAGCGCCGATCTTTCGGGCTACGAATCCATCAGCCGCGTCGTCCTCGTCGACCAGACGCTGCTGGGCCGGACGCCACGCTCCAATCCCGCGGTTTACATCGGCGCGTTCGAGGACATCCGCGAGATCTTCGCCAATACCGAACTCGCCAAACAGCGCGGCCTCAACGCCAGCGCCTTCAGCTTCAACTCAGGCCAAGGCCAGTGCGAACGCTGCCGTGGCGCGGGCTTCGAGAAGATCGAGATGCAGTTCCTCAGCGACATCTTCGTCCGTTGCCCCGACTGCAACGGCCGCCGCTACCGAGAACACATCCTCGAAGTGAAGGTAACGAGCGACCGTCCTCCGGCATCCGATGAGCCGTCGCCGCGAAGCGCCGACGCCAAGGTAGGGCAGCGCATCCTGCCTGCCCAAGACGCTCTCGCATTGGATTTAGAGGATGCGGATGGGTCAGGATCTCCTTCGGTGTGGAGACTCCATTCGGCCCGGGTCAGGCTGGAAGCCCGCCCCGCTTTACCCTGCATTGTTCCGGCTAAGATCGGGGATCTCGGCGATGTTTCCGCGCAAAGAAGAGCCATGCGCCGACGAGTGAGACGACGGCGAACCCCGAGACGATCCAACACGTCAGCTCGAAGAAGCCGAGGAATCCGCCGGGGACCTTGAGATACGGCTTGGCAAACATCACGGCCACGTAGCCGAGATAGCCCGAGGCATCGGCCAGATACATGAGGTAACCCATGTTGCCCCGGTCGCGGGTCAGGGCGATGAGCCGTTCGAAGATCGTCGTGTGGACCGCCACGTAGGGCAGATACAGGCCGAGGCCGACCAGGACCATGAACGGAAAGGCATCAAGCAATCCGGCCGATCTCGCGAGCAGTGCGACGATCAGGAGGCCGAAACCGAAGATCGCCACGCCCAATCCCGCGAAGAAGGCGCGGCGGTTGTCGCGGATGACGACGACCATTCCATTGACGGCCACGACGCCGAGCGCGACCCACATCTCCGACGTCGTGAAGACCGACGGCTGGCCGGAGGTCCCAAGGCCCTTCCAGATCTCCGGGGCAAAGTCCGCACGGAGACTGCGAAGGATGGTGACGAGCAGGAACGCCAGCGTGATCAGGCCAAGCCCGGCGCCGTATTTGCGAAGCATGGTCCAGCGGTCACGGGCCGTCATGGGCGTGCGTTCCGACCTTTCCGCGACATCCGCGTGGTCCGGCGGCGGGATGCGCCGGAGCATCTCGACGAAGAGAAGCAGCGGGATGAGGAAGATCAGCCCGGCCGTGAAAGGCATCCACGCTTCGGTGACGCCCGCCTTGAGCAGCCACGCCCCGACGGACTTCGTGAAACCGTCCGCAAGGATGAAGCTGACGCAGAGCCCGGCCACAAAAGCCTCGGTCAGTCGGCGCCCCTCCAGAAATCCGAGCACAAGTCCGAAGACCATTCCGAGCGGCAGACCGTTCAGGAACAAGCAGGCCACGTTGTAGGGTCTCGGCACGACTGCGAAGAGGAGCAGGGCAATCTGGGCCCCTCCGATCAATCCCAGCAACGTGATCGCCCGTCGTTCCGGCCGCATTTCGGAAATGACCTTGATGCCGATGATCTTCGACACCATGTAGCCGAGCACTTGCGACGTGACGAGCAGTGCCTTGAAGCCTTCCCCCCAGTCCTCATAGCCGGCTGCGGTGAACGGCTTGCGGAACCCATACATGCAGGCGTAGGTGCCGAAAGCGGCCACGACGCACCAGATTGACAGGAGCACCCGGTTGGCCGCCCACGCTGGCTTCCCAGCCGACGGGCCCGCTGCCTTTGTGTTTGCGGTCATGGCGACGAACGGACCGGGGCTCAGGCCGACTTACGAACGAAGGACTCGATCAGGCTGCGGAACGACTCGATGTCGGGAGTTTCCATGTCCGTGACCTTGCCCATGTCGTCATAGCGGCGCAGGCGAACGGCTGCGTCATAGTGGGGAAGGCTTTCGAACTCGCGGCCTTCGTCGTCGGTCATCGGACCTCCCTGAAGTTCCAGGCTCTGCCGTGAAGCGGCGGACAGGCCGGCCAGGTAGTCGGATTCCTTCCAGCAAAGATACCGTTTGGCGGCGACGTGGAGCCGGACGGGTTCGACCACCTCTTCGACGAAGTGACGCTTAAGACGGTTGGCCCCGACGTCTTCGTGCCGGGCGTCCACGCCCTTCTCCGCGATTTCCTCGCCCAGGTCGTGGAGCAGGTGTCCGTAGTCGTGGAGCAGGCAGGCGACGACGAGGCTCGGCGCTTCCCCGTTTCGTTGGGCGAACGTCGCGCACTGCAGCGCGTGCTGTCGTTCGGTCACGTCTTCGCCGTAATGCCGGTCGCCGCGCTCGGCGAAATTGCGGAGGACTTCGTCGACGATTCCGGATGGAGTCTGCATCGGCGCACGCTACGCGGCGATCGGCGCACCCCGCGTGACGACGTGGAAACGATCTGGTGACGGGTCCGAAGCCGGTCGGGCTCCGATGAAACCCGAAACACCAGTCTTCGCTGGGGAAATCACCGAGCCGACGACCCGGAGTTTGATCTATGTCTTGAGGTCGAGGCGGGCCCAGCTTTGCAGGCGCCGGGACCCGGTGTTGTCGCTTGTATCGGCAACACTGGTCGCGACTGACAGCCTCAGGGCGTGGAGGATGTTTCTTGGGTGCAAGTTAGAGGGCGTAAGCCCCATAGGTGTCCCGGTGGCTTTGCTCCGACCAGTCATACGATTGGTTTGCCGGGACCCGTCGCGGGCCCTAGGTTTTCTTGAATCTCCCCAATGTCTGCCATGCGTCCCGTCAAGTTTGTGCACGGCGTGTATCCGACCTCCTTGCCCCGCATCTTGTCTGCGTTGTTGCGGCAGGTCGGCAACGCGCCGGCGGAGCCGTTCATCGGTGCAGAGGGCGGGTTCCTTGAAACCAGTGTTTGTCCTCCGCCGGCCATGCACTTTTGCCCGTGCCATCCGGCGGAGGCGATGAAGCCCAAGGCCGGGCTGCGCCCCTTACGACGCGCCGGAGTTTTGAAAGGCGGCGAGAGTGGCCCGGCCATCGTCCGACGGAACCCGGCGAAGCGTCGGCTGAGTCTGACCGTGATGGACGGGGATCCCGCCACGGCAAAACCTCGCCGACACAGACAGCGTCGCACTGACGAAGTGGGTGGAGATCGGCGCTCCAGGGGCCGGCTTCGCAAGATTCCCATGCGATTCGTTCCTCTGGATGGCCGGCAGCGAGGAGAAGAAATACAGCCACGTAGCGACAAACGACTTCCACGCGACCATCCTGCACCTGATGGGCCTCGACCACGAGAAGCTCACCTACCGCTACTCCGGCCGCGATTACCGGCTGACGGATGTTTCCGGCCGTGTGATCCGGGAGCTCATTGCCTGAACGATTGAAGAATCCTATTTCCCTCTCATGCACCTCACCCAATTCATTGCCATGAATGTTGCGCTCGCCGCTGCCTCAGTCGTCGCCTCCGCCGCGGATGGCGCGAAACTGCGCACTGTCCACTCGCAGCCCAGCTACATCGTCGCCACCAAACAAGTGGAAGTCGCGGTGACCAAACTCGGCGGTCACATGGCCCCGGTCACCTTCTTCCGCGACAGCGCCCAGCCCGTGCGGCCTTATCACATCACTCCGTGGCAGGACGAAAAGCCGTCGAAGATGCCCGCGCCAGTGCTGGTCACGCTGCGGGGAGATTTCTTCTGCCTGCCCTTCGGCGGAAATTCCGAAGCCGTCTCGGGCGAGAAGCATCCGCCGCACGGAGAGATCGTCGGCGATGCGTGGAAGTTTGTCGGGACCAAGAAAGCTGGCGACGTGACGACGCTCACCACGGCCATCGACACGAAAGTCCGCAAAGGGCGCGTGACGAAGGAGCTTTCGCTGATCGACGGACAGAACGTGGTCTATTCGCGGCACACCATCGAGGGCTTCGCCGGGCGCGTCCCGCTCGGCCATCACGCCACGCTGGCGATGCCGGAGAAGGAGGGCGCGGTGCGCATCGCGACGAGCGCGTTCCGTTTCGGGATGACGTGTCCGTCGTTGTTCAGCGATCCGAAGCAGCGGGAGTATCAAGCGTTGCTGCCCGGCGCGAAGTGGACCGATCTGACGAAAGTTCCCGCCGCCTGGAAAGACGCGCCCGATGCCGACCTCACGCGCCTGCCCGGACGTTACGGCTACGCGGACCTCATCCAACTCGCGAACGAGCCGTGGGAGAAAACCGGCGGGCCAGCCTGGACGACCGCGACATTCGCGGAGGACGGTTACCTCTGGTTCGCGCTGAAAGATCCCGCGGTGCTCAACAGCACGGTGTTCTGGATGGAAAATCACGGACGCCACGGCCACCCATGGAACGGCCGCAACAACTGTCTTGGCTTGGAGGATGTCACCGCCTTTTTCGCCGACGGCCTCGCTGCTTCGACCCGCGAGAACGTGCTCACCAAGGAAGGCGTGACCACTGCCGTGGCGTTGAACGCCACCAAGCCAACTGCGGTGAACTACATCCAGGGCGTGGCGAAGATTCCGGCCGGCTTCGAGAATGTGCGGACGCTCGAATTCACACCGGGCCAGGTCACGTTCGTCTCCACCACGGGCCAGCGCGTCACCGCGCCGGTGCGCCACGAGTTTTTGAAGAGCGGGAAACTGTAAAACCGACCATCAACCACGCTTCGACCAACCTGTTATGAAACCAACTCTCCTCGCCCTCCTCGTAACCACGCTCGCTCTCCTGACGGGATGTGGCGACAAGCCCGCGACCACCGCGACATCCCAGCCCACCGCCACCAAGGCGAAAGGCACCATCGGCGTCTCGCTGCTCACGCTCGATAACCCGTTCTTCAAAGTGATCGGCGACAACATCACTGCGGAGGGCAAGAAGCGCGGCTATGACGCGATCGTTGTCAGCGGCGACAAAGACGTCGCCAAGCAGGGCAACCAGATCAAGGACTTCATCGTCAAGAAGGTGAGCGCCATCGTCCTCAGCCCGTGCGATTCCAAGTCGATCATTCCCGTGATTCAGGAGGCCAACGCCGCCGGCATTCCCGTCTTCACCGTGGACATTCCCTGCAACGAACCGGGTGTGAAGATCGTGACCCAGATTGCCACCGACAATTTCGGCGGCGGCAAGGAGGCGGGGCGCGCGATGATCGAGGCGCTCGGTGAGGCGGGCGGCAAGATTGCCGTGCTCCACTTCAAGCAGGCCGAGTCGTGCCAGCTTCGCGTCAAGGGCTTCACCGAAGTCATCAACGCGCACAACGCGGGCGGCAAGCCGAAGATCTCCATCGTCACAGAGTTGGAGAGCGGCGGCGCGAAGGACATGGGCTACAAGGCCGCAGAGGATGCGTTGCAGGCGCACTCGGATCTGCGCGGCATCTTCGCTATCAACGATCCCGCCGCGCTCGGCGCGCGGGCTGCGCTCGAAAAAGCCGGCAGGACGCAGGTGTTGATCATCGGATTCGACGGCCAGCCCGAGGGCAAGCAGGCGATCAAGGACGGCAAGATTTACGCCGACCCGATTCAATTCCCCGACAAGATGGGCGTGCAGATTGTCGACGCCATCATCCGCCACTCCAAGGGCGAAACATTGCCGCCGCAGATGCTCATTCCCACGAGCCTCTACCGCAAGGCCGACGCGATGAAGGATCCGGAACTCAAGTAACGCGAACCCCTCCACTGACTCATGAGCGAACAAGGTAAATTCCTTCACGAACTCGTCGGCTCCATGTCGCAGGGTGCGGCGGGCAATCCCACCGTGGCCATGATCGAGGCCGCCTTTGCGCACCACGGTCTGCATTGGCGCTACGTCAACATGGAGGTCGCGCCTGCGGACCTCGGCGCCACCGTGCGCGGGGCGAAGGCGATGGGCTTTCGCGGCTTCAATTGCAGCCTGCCCCACAAGGTCACCGTCATTCCGCACCTCGATGCCTTGGGCGAGTCCGCCGCAGTGATGGGCGCGGTAAATTGCGTTGTCCGACGTGGCGAGCAGTTCATCGGTGAGAATACCGACGGAAAGGGATTCCTGAAATCGCTGGAGACTGCGATCGATCCGAAAGGGAAGACCGTCGTGCTGTTCGGCGCAGGCGGCGCGGCGCGCGCCATCGCCGTGGAACTCGGACTCGCGGGAACCAAGCGCATCACCATCGTGAACCGTTCCGAACCGCGCGGAGAGGAACTCGTCGGTCTCCTGCGCGACAAGCTCAAGCTCGACGCCGAACTCGTCGTGTGGCGCGGCGATTACACCATTCCTGCCGGCACCGACATCGTCATCAACGGCACTTCCATCGGCCTCTACGCCCCCGACGCGTGCCTCGCGCTCGACTTGTCCTCGCTCAAACCCGGCATGGTCGTGGCCGACGTGGTCTTCAGCCCGGTCCGCACGCGTTTCCTCGACGATGCCGCCGCGCGGGGTTGCCGCGCCATCGACGGCCTCGGCATGCTCGTGAACCAGGGCATCGTCGGCGTGCAATACTGGACCGGCATCACCCCGGATGCTGCCGTGATGCGCAAGACGCTCGAAGCCGCCATGGGCGTATGAGCGAGATGACGCCAGACGGTCGGTGCACGCCGCACTGAATCCATGAAAGGCCCCCGCCTACTCGCCGACTACGGCATGGTCTTGGTGCTCCTGCTGCTCTGCGCGTTCTTCAGCGTGGTGACCTACAGCGAGCAGTCGCCCACGGGCGAGGCCGCGGCGAAGCAAGTCATCACCGCCATTCAACAGCAGTTCGGGAAAACGCCGCGCGTGCTCATCGCCGCCAGCGACCAACCTGGCGACACGGCGTTCGCCGCGAGCATCGAGCAGGCGCTCACTGCATCTGGCGCGCAAGTGCTCGCGACCGTAAAAGGTCAGCCGAAGGACGCACGGGAAGCCCTGGTGAGAATCAATGCCGCCGGCGGCAAGCTCGACGCCATCGCCTGCACGCAAGTCACCGGAGCGTGGCTGGTGTTCTCCGACTTGAAGACGGAGTTCCCCGCGCTCGGCGAACCACGCCTCGTCACACCGCGCAGCTATCGTTGGCCAAATTTCCTGAAGTCCGAAAACCTGCTGAACATCGCCAACCAGATCGCCGTGATCGCGATCGTCGCCATCGGCATGACGATGGTCATCATCACCGGCGGCATCGATCTTTCCGTCGGCAGCCTGCTCGCGCTGTCCGCGGTCCTGACGGCGGGGTTCATCCGCGATTTTGCCGGGGGTGTGGATGCTTCGGTCGGAGGGATGTTGCTGGCGTGCCTCGCGGCGATCGCGCTCTGCGGAATCATCGGCGCATTTTCCGGCGCGATGATCACGCGGTTTGGAATTCCGCCATTCATCGTCACGCTGGCCATGATGCTCGTCGGCAGCGGCCTCGCCTACATTCTCGCGAAGGGCCAGTCCATTTACCAAATCCCCGATTCGTTCGTCTGGCTCGGCCGCGGCGCGGACTTCATGAGCCTGCCCAACGCCGTCGTGCTCATGCTCCTGCTTTACGCGCTGGCGCACACGCTCATGTCGCGGATGACGCTGGGCCGCTACCTCTACGCCGTGGGTGGCAACCGCGAGGCGGCGCGCCTTTCCGGAGTTCCGGTGAAACGCATGATCCTGTTCGCCTACGTCGCAAGTGCGCTGCTCGCGGGGCTTGGTGGTGTGATCATGGCTTCGCAGCTCAAGAGCGGCTCCGCGACCTACGGCAACATGTATGAGCTCTACGTCATCGCGGCCGTCGTCGTCGGCGGCACGAGCCTCAGTGGCGGCGAGGGCAGGATGCTCGGCACGCTAACCGGAGCCTTCACCATCGCCGTGATCCAGAACGGCATGAACCTCACGAACGTCGAGAGCTACACCCAGAAGGTAGTGCTCGGCCTTGTGATTCTCGGCGCGGTGTTGCTCGATAAAGTCCGCCACACCCGCTGACAATTCCCGTGGCACCTGTGTGCCGATGAGAAAAGAGATATGGTCATGAAAGCCACGTTCACATTGCTCGCGCTCACCGCCTGCGCGAACCCCATGGTGGTCACCCTCGGCGCGCACGACTGGCCGGAGTTTCGCGGGCCGACCGGCCAGGGACATTCACCGGCGAAGGACGTTCCGGTTCGCTGGAGCGCGAAGGAGAACGTGGCGTGGAAGACGGCGATTCCCGGAGGCGGATGGTCTTCACCCGTGCTCGTGAACGGACGTCTGTATCTCACGGCCGCGAAATCCGCCGAGGGCGCGAAGGGTTTGCAACTGATCGCGCTGTGCCTGGATGCCCGGAACGGGACCGTGCTCTGGAGCACCGAAGTGTTCAGCCCGGAGGACGGTTCGAGTCTCCATCGCAAGAACAGTTACGCGAGTCCCACGCCGCTGGTGCGCGCGGGACGGCTTTATGTCCACTTCGGACACCTGGGCACCGCGTGCCTGGACATGGATGGCCGCGTGTTATGGCGGCAGACTTCGATCCAGTATCCGTCTATGCATGGCAACGGCGGCTCGCCGGTGCTGGCGGGCGAACGGTTGATTTTCAATTGCGACGGAATCACCAGCCCGATGGTCGTGGCGCTGGACCGGCGCACGGGTGCGGTGCAGTGGAAAACGCCGCGCGACAACGAATCCGTCCCGAAGAAGTTTTCTTTCAGCACCCCGCTGCTCATCACGAACGCCGGGCGTGAAGAACTCATCAGCCCGGGCGCTGGCGGCACTTACGCGTATGATCCGGCAACGGGTCGGCCACTGTGGAAAGTGAGCACCGGGGCGGGCTTCTCGGTCGTGCCGCGGCCGGTGTTCGCCCACGGATTGCTGTTCGTGAACACGGACTACGATTTCCCGAAGCTCTTTGCCATCCGGCCCGGCGGCGACGGCGACGTGACCGCGACTCACCTGGCCTGGCAGACCGGACGCGGCGCACCGAGCACACCTTCGGCGTTGGTCGTGGGTTCCGAACTTTACTTCGTGTCGGACGCCGGCATCGCGACCTGCGCCGATGCGAAGACGGGCAGGTTCCACTGGAACGAACGCCTGGGTGGAGGCTTCTCGGCTTCCCCGGTGTTCGCCGACGGCCGTGTCTATTTCCAGAACGAAGAAGGCGTGGGCTACGTTGTGAAAGCGGGGACGACCTTCGAACAGCTCGCGAAGAACGAACTCGGCGAGCGCACGCTGGCGAGCTACGCGGTGGACGACGGGGCGCTGTTCATCCGCGGCGCAGAGCATCTGTTCCGGATCGCGACAAGGTGAGCCTTGGCACCCGCCGCTCGCAGTATAAATCCACCCTCAATTACCCCGCCGCGACTGCG
>JAYUUX010000209.1:0-4631 GCA_043754645.1 Verrucomicrobiales bacterium
GCCACCCGCTTCGACGAAGGCGAGCAGGCCGGGGAAATTGGCGGCGAGGTCGGTGCGTTCGTTGAACGCGCGCACGCCGATCACGACGGCATCCAGACCCCGAAGCTTGTCGGCCGTGAGATCGGCGCCGGTGAGGGTGGTGACCTTGTAGCCGAGTTGTTCGAGGGCTTCGACGGTGTCGTCACCGGCACCGGGAAGGTAGCCGACCGCCTTGCCCTTCGCGGCGAACTCGACCACCACGGCCCGGACGCGGGCAGGCGGCTGGAGAACCTGAAGCGGGATATGGTCGTAGCCGATCTCGACGCGCTGATTGCTGAAACGCGCGCCGCGAACGTCGGCGACGGCGAGGAAGCTGCCCGACGACGCCTGGGAAGGAGCGGTCGCGGAGAAGGAGAGACGTGTCTTGTCGCCGGCGTTGGCGAGTTTGAACGGTTGGCTGGCCGGCGAGACGCTCCAGCCTGTCGGTGCTTCAACATGCACCGCACCGCTGGACCCGGCGCGGGCGGCGATAACTTCCACTTCGACCTGCTTCTTCGCGCCGGGCGTGAAGAGCGCGACACCCGAGCCGAAACGAAGCGAGACGGGCGAAGTCACGACGAGCTTGCGAGCCGGCTTGCCCGAAGCGCCAGGAGCGAGCGGTTCGTCGGTGACGACAAGTTTTTGCCCGCCGACATCGAAGCGGTGTTCTAACGCGAAGACTGGCGGATTCTCGGGAAGTCCAATCAGCTTCGGATCAGCCACGTGGAACATGCCGGGACCGGCTTCCTCGCGAAGCCAATAAGGCTGCGAGACGGGAACGTTACCCAACACCGGGAAATTGATCGCGGTCTCACCGTTCATTCCGGAGCGGCCCCCTCGAACCTCCATCTGGTCGCGGCCTGAAAACTTCACGATCGTCGAAATCCAACGCACCGGAATCTTCGAACGCACGGAGATCGCGACGGTGAGTTTCAGTTCGTCGCCGGGAACCACTTCGGCCTGCGGCGCGGTCGTCTCGACCGTGAGGCCGAGACACGCGGCAAGAATCCGGTCAAGCTGGGCGCGTTTGTCGTCCACGACCGGATCGGCGGGAAGCGCGGCGAGCTTGGTGCGGATCGCGAGGAGCGCCGGAACGCTGGCGGCGGGATCATCGGCCTTGAACTCCGCGAGGGCGTTGGTCGCGAGTCGTCCAATCTCGGCACCACCGGGCGCACGGGCCCAAGTGAGATCGATGCCGTCCATGATGTCGTCCTTGGCCGGTTCGCCGCCGAGCAGGCCAAATGTTTCTTGGCGCGCTCCGGCACCTCCGCTTGGTCCGCGTCCGCCGCCACCACCGCCGCCGGGGCCGAACTGGGTCTTGTGCTGCGCGCTGGTGCGGGAGGCGATCGTCTGGACTGTGTCGCCCGTTACGGGATCGATTCCGCCGGCCGGGATCGAAAGGCTGGTTCCTCCGTTTTGCAGGATGCGCTTCGGCTGCCACGGCTTGAGGCCTTCTGCGATTTGCTCGGGATACGACTTGGGATCGCCTGAGATCTTGAATGCCTCCAGCGCGAGCAAGGCCGAGGCGTTGTGGTGGCCGTGGTTCCCCTTCTGCGCCTGAGGAGAAAAACGCGTGATGATCACGTCGGGCCGGAAGGTGCGGATGACACGCACGACATCACCCAGAACCTGGTCGTGGTCCCAGACGGCAAGCGCCTCGGCCATGCTCTTCGAGTAACCAAAGTCCAGCGCCCGGGTGAAGAACTGCCGCGCGCCATCGAAACGCCGGCCCGCGAGAAGTTCATGGGTGCGCGCGAGGCCGAGCTTTTCGCCGAACTCTCCACCGATCTCGTTCTGACCGCCGTCGCCGCGGGTGACCGAGAGGTAGCCCGTGCGGTAATTGCGGACGCGGGAAAGATAGGCGAGCAGCAGGCGGTTCTCGTCGTCGGGATGGGCGGCGACATGGAGGACAGTCGCGTAGATGCCGAAGCCACGGAGGTCTTCCCGGATCGCCGCAGCCGAGGGAGGCGCGGACACGACGGCGAACGACATCAAAAGGGACAGGGCCCCGAGAAGCGTTCCGAGCGACAATCGGTGGATCATCCGGAACATGGTTGGGTGCGATGTCATCGCTTTGAATCCGAAAAGGCGGCTTCGGACATGGATCGACGAAATGCTGGTGAAGTTGGATCAGGATCCCCGCCGCAGGTTTGGAACTGCGGCGGGGTGGATTGATTCGATCTTGGCCGAACTGACAGACGAAAAGCTGTCGGCTCGCGGGCAGCTACTTCTTGACAGTGAACGGCACGCTGAAGGCCGTCTTCTCCCACATCAACTTGATGACACCGCCGCCGGCGGCGTTCTTTTCAACCGCCATCGTGAATTGATCCACGCTCTTCTCGAGGGACTCCTTCTTGGCATCGACCCGCGCCACGTCGGTCTTCTCGATCACCGGAACACCCCAACCACCCAAGCTGCTGCTGAAGGCGAGCTTGGAAGCCCCGTCCTCGCTGGGCACGAAATAAAGGGTGTAGGCACCGGCGGGAATGGTGGTTTCGCCGATGACAATCGGCTTCTGGGTCAGGAGCAAAGTCGCTTCATCCGACCCCATGCGCCACGCTTTGCCGTAGGGAACCAGGCCGCCCCAAATCTTCCGCATCTCGTCGCTCTTGGGATTCTTGGAGAACGGACGGCCGTAGGTGACGGTCACGCGGTTGCCGTCGATGACGGCGCCGGTGGTCTCGTGGGGGCTGTTGCCACCGGTGGAAGCTGCCTTCTTCTGCTGGGCCATGAGGGGCATGACGCCGACAAGGCCGACTGCCGCAATGAGGAGGGAGGATTTTAGGAGGTTCATGATGGTTGATGCGTTGAGGTGTGAAACGAGGCTGAGGGGATGGTTTTGGTTCTGCAACACTTCCCATATTGGAGCTCTGCGAACCACGAACGCCGACGCTCACGGCGGGAAGGGTATTCAACGCCCGAGTCCACCATCGCAGCGCAAGGCAGGAATCCAATCAAACACCCGCCAACCGCGCGTCGGCATCGCCGAAACGAGGGAGCTTCACTCCCATCTTGTCCATGAGCGAGAGATACAGGCTGCATACCTTGCGCTCCTCGTCCTTCTTACCCACGTAGCTGAGGACGCGGCCCGTCTCCAAGGTCCCGCCGAGTCCGCCTGCGGTGAGGATGGGCAGGCGGGTGCTGTCGTGGCGGTTGCCGGACCACATGTTGGACAGCAGCATCAAGCAGGAGTTGTCGAGCACGGTGCCGTCTCCTTCGGGCATGGCGTCGAGCTTGGTCGCGAGATAGGCAAGCTGGGAGCAGTAGAAGCGGGTGATGCGCTCGAAATCGTCCGAGAGGTCGTCGTGCGAGGCTGAATGATGGGCCTTGCGGACGTCGAGGAACGGATAGAAGAGCCCGGAGAGATCGCGGCAGAGCAGCAGCGACACGACGCGGGTCTTGTCGGTCTGGAACGCCATCGCGGTGATGTCGCACATCAACCGCATGTGCTCGCGGATGTCTTCGGGCAATCCGTTGTCCGGCCGTTTCATGAACGCGACGGGCAGGCCCTTGCCCTGGGCATTCTTCTCGGCCTTGGCCTGGTCGCCCCGCATCCGGTCGATGCGCTTCTCCACTTCACGAACGCTCGTCAGGTATTCGTCGAGCTTGGCCTTGTCGTGGCCGCTGATCTTCCGGCCAAGGCTGGAGGCGTCATCCTTCACCCGGTCGAGGATGCTCTGCGTCCGACGGGTGCCGCGGTTCTCGAAGAGGCTGTCGAAAGCCAGCGAAGGATAGACCTCCATCGGCACCGGCGAATCCGCGCTCTGCCACGAGATGTGGGAGCTGTAGGCCATGGAGAAATTCGTCTCGTGGTAGCCGGTGATGGGCTGTTCACAACCGAGGACCATGCTCGGCTGGATCGAGTCCTGCCCGATATGGTTGGCCAGAACCTGGTCCATGCTGATGCCGCCCTTGAGCACGGCGCCTTTCATCAGCGGCATGCCGGAAAGGAGATTGCCCGTCTGCCCGGGATGGATGCCGACGCCGACGGCCGACTTGTTGAAGAGGCCGTCGATGAAGTTCATCTTGGTCTTCAAACCTTCCATCGGCTGGAGGCTCTTGCTGAGTTCCATGCCCTTGCCGGAACCCTTCGCCCACCAGTGGGTGCCGTTGACGCCGTTGCCCCAGAAGAGCGCGGCGAATCGTTTCGGCATCGCGGCCGGGGCGCCGGCCTTCAGCGGCTCTTCACCGAATGCCGGAATGGATTCAAGCCAGGGCAAAGCCATCGTCACACCCACGCCACGGAGAAACGTCCGGCGCGAGAGCCGGAGGCGGCGGGCTTGGGGAGAATTCTCTTTGGGATCGCGCATGGTGTTACTTGGTTGCGAGGTCTTCGGGGCCGCGTTTGTTCAGGAACTGGGGGCTGGTTACGACGCCCTCGATCAGGCTGCTGAATCTGCCTTCATTAGCCGCCAACTTCGCCCGCATGTCACGCACCGTAATGTCGTCCGAAAGGATCAGGCTCCGGCCCAGTCCGTAGGCCAGCATCTTGCGGCAAAGGTTGTCGAGAAAGTCGTCTTGGCGATGGGCCTTGATGTAGGCGCGAAGGCCGGTGAGCCCGGACCCTTCGCTGCCATTGGGAAACACGGCATGGGTGTCGACGGGCTTGCCGC
>JAYUUX010000210.1:0-4575 GCA_043754645.1 Verrucomicrobiales bacterium
TCCGCCAAGAGCCCGGCCGAATTGCCCTGGGCCAAGTTCGGCGTCGACATCGTCATCGAGTCGACCGGTCTCTTCACCGAAGCCGAGAAAGCCAAGGGCCACCTCGCGGCCGGTGCCAAGAAGGTCATCATCTCCGCTCCGGCCAAGGGCGAGGACATCACCGTCGTCATGGGCGTGAACCACGACAAATACGAGGCCGCGAAGCACAACATCATCTCCAACGCGAGCTGCACCACGAACTGCCTCGCGCCCCTCGTGCACGTCCTCCTCAAGGAAGGCTTCGGCATCGAGGAAGGCCTGATGACCACCGTCCACGCCTACACCGCCACCCAGAAGACCGTAGACGGCCCGTCCAAGAAGGACTGGAAAGGCGGCCGCACCGCCGCGCAGAACGTCATCCCCAGCACGACCGGAGCCGCCCGCGCCGTCGCGCTGGTCTGCCCCGAGGTCAAGGGCAAGCTCACCGGCATGGCCTTCCGCGTCCCGGTCCAGACCGTGTCCGTCGTCGATCTCACGGTGAAGACCGTGAAGGAAACCAGCTACGCCGAGATCTCCGCCGCCTTCAAGAAGGCCAGCGAGACCTACCTGAAGGGCATCCTTGAATGGACCACCGACGAGGTCGTCAGCAGCGACTTCATCCACGCCAAGGCCAGTTCCATCTTCGACGCCGGCTCCGGCATCGAGCTGAACTCGAAGTTCTTCAAGCTCATCAGCTGGTATGACAACGAGTGGGGTTACAGCAACCGCGTCGGCGACCTCGTGAAGCTCATCATCGCGAAGGGCCTGTAAGCGGCCCAGGCAACAGTTTCGACGACGGCGGTTCCGGAAACGGAGCCGCCGTTTTTCTTTGAAAGAAGTTTTAGATTCGGAAGTTGAAATTAAAATTTCAGCGGAGAATTTTAATTTCAGTCTGCCAACCTCAAAAACTTTGCGATGAAACGGGGCTTCACCGGTCATTTCCTTCCCAATTCCGCCGGAGGCGAAACTTATCGTGCCTTCATTCCCCGGCCCCTGCCGCCCGATCCTGCGCTCGTTATCGATGATGGATTAAGGGCGGAGTTGGACCGGGCAATGTTGGCCTTGGGACGACTAGACGGCAGCACGACCCTGCTGCCCGACCCTCGGCTGTTCCTCTACATGTATGTCCGAAAAGAAGCGGTGCTCTCCTCGCAGATTGAAGGCACGCAGTCGTCCTTTTCCGATCTGTTGTTGTTCGAGAGCGAGGGTGCCGCCGGGGTTCCAATGAGCGATGTGCTGGAGGTTTCCAACTATGTCGCCGCCATGGATCTCGGGCTGAAACGGCTCCACGAGGGACAACCTCTTTCCCTGCGGCTGGTGAAGGAGATCCACGCCGTCCTTCTGGCCAAAGGGCGGGGAGCGAGCAAGGAGCCGGGAGAATTCAGGCGTTCGCAGAACTGGATCGGCGGCACCCGTCCGGGCAATGCCAAGTTTGTTCCGCCACCCCGGGATCACTTGATGGAATGCCTCGGTGCCCTGGAAAAATTCCTGCACAACGATCCGGTTGCCACCCCGCCGCTGATCAAAGCCGGACTGGCGCACGTGCAGTTCGAAACCATCCATCCGTTCCTCGACGGCAACGGCCGACTGGGCCGGCTCCTGATCACTTTCCTGCTTTGCTCGGAAAAAATCCTCGCCCATCCGATGCTCTACCTGAGCCTCTATTTGAAGCAGAACCGTGAGCGGTATTACGAACTTCTCCAGCAGGTCCGTATGGAAGGCGTTTGGGAGGAATGGCTCCGTTTTTTCGTGGAGGGCGTCGCGGAGACCGCCGAGCAGGCTGCCATCACCGCTCGGCGTATTCTCGTGTTGTTCGACGGAGACAGGAAACGCATCAAAGCACTGTCAGCACCCGGCCGTGCCATTCAGGTGCACGACCAACTGCAGAGAAGCCCCGTCGCGACCATTGGCCATCTTGCCAAGACAGTCGGCCTTACACCTCCAACTGTCACGTCTGCGCTGCGCGATCTGGAGAAGATGGGCGTGGTTCGAGAGCTGACCGGCGGGAACTACGGCCGGACATACTCCTACACCGACTATATCAAGATTCTGAGCGAAGGTGCCGACCCGCTGTAGCCTTCCTGTTCCAAGGAGGGAGATCAACGCTTCCGCACCGGCCCGCGCGTCAGGTTGAACGCGTTCGGCAGATGCCGGATCTCGGAAACCTCTCCGTCTTTCAGCAGCACCTCCACGATGTCGAAGCGGAACTTCACGTTGGGATCCGACAGCATGCAGAGGTAGTCGAAGGCGGCCCGGGAGAGTTTGGTGCGCTTCGAGGAATCCACGGCGCGGGCCGGGCGGGACCATTGCTCGCTCGATCGCGTCTTCACCTCGACGAACACCAGGCACTCGCCGTCGCGGAAAACCAAGTCGAGCTCTCCACGTTTTGTGCGGACGTTCGCCGCGAGGAATTTCAGCCCAAGTTGCTGGAGTTGTTTTTTGGCCGCCGCTTCGCCGAGGGCGCCGCGACGGAGGTGCTCCGGCGTTTCGTCCGGCTTGCGCCAGAAAAGCAGCCGGGACCACAGGCTCATAGCAGGCCGAGCTGTTCTTCTTTTAGCGGCGCGAAGCTGCGCCGATGCGCCGGCGTGGGGCCGAGCCGTTTCAACGCGTCGAGGTGCGCCTTCGTGCCGTAGCCCTTGTGCTCCGCGAATCCGTAGCCGGGAAAATCGGCGTCGAGCCGGACCATCTGCCGGTCCCGCGTCACCTTGGCCAGGATGCTGGCGGCGGCGATCGAGTAGCTGCGCGAGTCGCCTTTCACCAGGGCGGTCTGCGGATACTTCAGGGTCTTCACGCGCAACCCGTCGACCAGCACGTGCTGGGGAACCCGGGAAAGTTTCTGCAGCGCTTCGTTCATCGCCCAGTGCGTCGCCTGGAGGATGTTGATCCGGTCGATCCGGGCGGGATCGGCTTCGGCGATGGCGAAGACGATCTCGGAATTGCCGGCCAGCAATCCGCAGAGCTCCTCGCGCAGTCCGGCGGAAAGTTGTTTGGAATCGTTCACGCGTCGGAGCGGCTCCGGCAACCCGTCGCGAAGCCACTTCTCCGGGAAGATGACCGCCGCAGCCACGACCGGTCCCGCCAACGGGCCACGTCCCGCCTCGTCGACGCCGGCGATCGGGAAAGTCCCGTCGGCCAGAAGCTCGCGTTCGAAGCGCAGCATGTCCGCGACGGCGCCGGGATTGCTGATGGTCGGTTCTTCCATGCGGTGAATCAGGCTGGCCCCGGAACCGGTCCCAAGGCGAGTGCGATTCTCGCCGCGGCGGCGTCCGCGTGGGGTGGACTGGAATCGACCGATGGCCCCTAAGTCCCAAGCGATCGGAGAAATCGAATCTTGATGACGACCGCGTCCGAGGCTCCGCTGCGTGGGTCGCTTGCGCCAAACAACCCATCCCCTTCCACTACGACCATGATCATCGGCGTCCCCCGCGAGATTAAGACCAAGGAGTTCCGTGTCGCCCTGCTGCCGTCGGCGGCCTACCAGCTGATCCGGCGCGGTCACACCGTCGTCGTGGAGCGCGGCGCCGGAATCGGCGCGGGTTATCCCGACGCCGACTACGAGAACGCCGGCTGCCAGATGGTCGCCGAGCACAAGGCCGTCTTCGACAGGGCAGATCTGATCGTGAAGGTGAAGGAGCCGCTGCCCGCGGAGTTCGAGCTTCTGCGGCCGGGCCAGATTCTTTTCACCTACCTGCACCTCGCCGCCAGCAAGCCGCTGACCGACGCGTTGGTGAAGTCCGGCGTCACGGGCATCGCCTACGAAACGATCGAGGTGAACCGCCGCCTACCCCTGCTGGAACCGATGAGCGAGATCGCCGGCCGCATGAGCGTGCTCGTGGGAGGCTACTTCCTTGCGAAACACTTCGGCGGCAGCGGCACTCTGCTCGGTGGTGTGCCGGGCGTGCTTCCCGGAAAGGTCGTCGTCCTCGGTGGCGGCGTGTCCGGCGTCAACGCCGCCCGCATGGCGCAAGGACTCGGAGCCGACGTGACCATCCTCGAAGTGGACATCGAACGGATGCGCTTCCTCGACATCACGCTGCACACGGCGCACACGCTTTACTCGAGCGAGGCGCATCTGATGGATCTGTTGCCCGACGTCGATCTGCTCATCGGCGCCGTGCTCGTCCCGGGCGCCAAGGCCCCGAAGCTCATCCATCGCGAGATGCTCCGCCGCATGCGGCCCGGCAGCGTGCTGGTGGACATCGCCATCGACCAGGGCGGCTGCGCGGACACGTCACGGCCGACGACGCATGACGACCCGGTCTATGTGGAGGAAGGCGTGACGCACTATTGCGTGGCGAACATGCCCGGCGCCTATGCGCGGACGGCCACGCAGGCTCTGACCAACGCGACCTACCGTTTCGTGGAACAGCTCGCGGACCTTGGCCTGACCGAAGCCGCCCAACGCCAACCCGCGCTTCTCGGAGGAATCAACGTCATGGGCGGCCACGTCACCCACCGCGCCGTGGCCGACGCGCACGGAATGCCTTTTGTGGCGCCGCACTTGAAGTAGGTCGGTGCATTCGGAGCGCGGCCCTCCGGGCCGCAGCGCGTCCGAAC
>JAYUUX010000211.1:0-3505 GCA_043754645.1 Verrucomicrobiales bacterium
TTCAATCCCGGCGCTCAGTTCACGATCACTTTCGTTGGTGATGTGCCGCAGGGAAGCTTGACCAACACGATGCCGGCTGGGTTCTCGCTGAAGGGGTCAATTGTTCCTCAGGCTGGTCTGCTTGTAACTGACTTGGGATTCACTGCCGGGGTAGGTGACCAGATCTTCAAGTTTGTGTCGGGTGCATACCAAACCTTTAACTATGTCGGCGTTAATGCTTGGGAAGACAACAATCTTAATCCTGTCACCCAGCCGTCGCTTGGTGTTGCTGAGTCGGCTTTCTTCTTCAAAGTCAGCGGTTCCCAGCCTTGGGTTCGCAATTTCTCCGTAAACAACTGATCCCTACAAGACCCAACTAAAGCTAGTTTAGAACATTTATGAAATCTGCCATTCTTCTAACTGGGGCGCTGTTGGCCCTCAGCTACTCAGCCTCCGCGCAGGGCACATTCACGCTTCAGGCTGCTGGTTCCGCTCAGGGTGTTTCTTACCGCGCTGCCGATGGCGGTGCGGTCATCGTGAACGCGACCGGCTGGACAGTTCAGGCTCTGCAGGGCGCGACCAGTCTCTTCCAAGGTGCTGCCACGATTGCTACTTTGGGACGTATCAACAATAGCGCTCAGACCGTCGCTGTGACCGGGTCATTCGCAAACGACGTAGTTAACAACATTGTCGTTCGTGTCTGGTCGGGGGCGGCTTCATACGCTGTTGCTCAAACCACTCCAGGAGCTTCTTGGGGCACCTCCCTTCCTTTCTCGCAGACTCTAGGCGGACCTCCCGCTGGTGGTGGACCTAGCGTTGCTTCGCCTTCCATGGCAAACATGCAAGCCTTCACTGTGCAGATCACTCCGGTTCCTGAGCCCTCCGTCATCGCTCTGGCCGGTCTCGGTCTCGGTGGCTTGATCCTCGCTCGCCGCAGCAAGAAGGCCTAAGTTCCTTCCGTCTTTCAGAAGCCGCCCAGAAATGGGCGGCTTTTTTATTGCCCTAGTTGCTGCACTCTGGCACTTCTCTCCGCCCGCTCGGCGCGTTCGTCTATCGGTTAGGACACGGCCCTCTCAAGGCCGGGAGGCGGGTTCGATTCCCGCACGCGCTACCATTTCGTTCCATCCGTCCATTCCGCGCCGTAGGCCGTGGGTCCTCGCGCGGCCAGGAGGTATTCCTCCACGAAGGCCACGAAGTGAATACCCACTGGCCGCGCAGGGATGCACGGCCCACGAGCCTAGTAGGGCGTGCCTGGGTGGCAACACCTCCTTTCCGAGCTTCCTCGGCGCTTTCTTCACCATCCGGCTCCAGCGGAGCCGACTGTTTATAGACTCAATTCCACCCGAAACGCAGAGCTCCGTGGGAGCGACCTGATCGGGCCGCTCCTACGGAGCTTGGGGAATCAGGGCTGATGCGGATCCTATAGACAGACCGGTCCTACGGACCTTTCCCGATGCCCGCCAAGCTCCGGAGCTCGCTGGGCTTGCGCGCTGAACTGTCTTCCGCTGCTCCGCAGATGGTTTGAAAATACCTCATGGCTCCAGCGGCAATTCCAACGGTCGATCCAGCCGGGCAGCGTCGCCACCTTCATTGACAAACTCTTTGTGAGCCTCAAGGCGGCTGGGCGGGAGGACGGGCACGCCCTACCAGTTCTTCGCGTTCTTCGCGGATCAATCCGGCCCAGCAACGTCAGGTCACCGTTCGCGGTGGGATTCCCGGGGTTGTGCCGCTCGCAGACTGGACATCCTCCCGGGAAGGCGATAATCGCGCTGTTGATGACGCCCCCGTTTCAGCCGGCCGCTTTCCGTGACGTCGGGCCGTGCATCCCCGGACACCCTGCCCTCTGTCGGTGGCTGCGGGATCGGTTGGGCCTCCCGCGCATTTTCCTCGGATTGGTTTCCATCCTCGCCGCCCTGTCCGGGCGCGCCGATGTCGGCGTCATCGCCTGGGGAAGCGGTAACGGGACCAACATGCCGACGGGTCTGACGAATGTCGTCTCGGTCTCGGCCGGGTCCAGCCACGCCGTGGCGTTGAGAACCGATGGGACGGTGGTCGCGTGGGGCATCGGCGTCACGGGTCAGACGAACGTGCCTCCCGGATTGACGAACGTGATCGCCATTTCCTGCGGCGGAAACCACACGCTCGCCCTGCGCGTCGATGGTTCCGTGGTTGCGTGGGGTGCGAACGGATCGCAGCAGACGAATGTTCCCGCCGGCTTGAGCAACGTGATCGCCGTTGCCGGTGGCCTCAATCACAGCCTGGCTCTGAAGGCCGACGGGACGGTGGCGGGCTGGGGACTCAACACTTCCGGTCAGGCGACCGCCCCGGCCGGCGTGACCAACGTGATTGCCATCTCGGCCGGCGGAAATCACAGCATGGCGTTGCGCGGTGATGGTGGAGTGGTCGTCTGGGGCAGCAATGGATCGGGCCAACGCACGGTTCCCGCCAGCCTCAGCAACGCCGTCGCCATCGCGGTGGCCGCCGGACAAAACCACAGCGTGGCGCTGCGGCAGGACGGCACCGTGGTTGCCTGGGGCAGCATCAGTTCCCAACAGACCAGCGTGCCGGCCAACTTGACCAACGCCGTGGGGATCACAGCCGGCTTGAACCACAGCCTCGCGCTGAGGAGCGATGGAACGCTCGTCGCGTGGGGTCTGACCACGTCGGGTCAATCGACCATACCGTCCGGCCTGACCAATGTGGTGGCCATGGCCGGCGGCGATGCGTTCAGCCTGGCCTTGTCGGGAACGCTTGTTCCCTTCCTCGCCCGACCGGTTCTGCCCCACGCGATCATCTTCGGGTTCGACAAGACTCTGACCGCACCCGCATTCGGGAGCCGTCCTCTTTCCTATCAATGGAAGCGCGGGGGAATCGACGTTCCAGGAGCGACCAACGCGGCGTTCGTCCTCACGAACGTGGCGTCCGGGGACGGGGCGATCTATTCCGTGTCCGTCAGCAACGCGTTTGGCATCGCCGCGAGCGCGGAGGCATTGCTGACGGTGGTGCCTCTGATCTTCGACAGCCATCCTCAGTCCCAAACGGTGTTCCGCGGTGCGACGGTGAATCTCGGCGCGAGCATCCGCAGCGCGCTGCCGTTGTCGTATCAGTGGCAGGTGGATGGATCGGCACTCGCGGGAGTCGCGACCAATCCGCTCGTCGTCGTGGATGTCGGACTGGCCAGGGCCGGGACCTACACTTTGATCGCGAACAACGACGCGGGTTCCGTGGCCAGTCTTCCGGGCACGTTGAAGGTGGTCCCGGTCGCGGCGTGGGGCGACAACACCTTTGGTCAGACCAACGTCCCGTCTGGTCTGGGCGACATCGTCGCGGTCTCCGGCGGGACTTCCCACAGCATTGCCCTGCAGACGGACGGACGGGTGGTGGTGTGGGGCAGCGGGTCGGCGACGAATGTTCCTCCCGGGTTGACCAGTGTCGTGGCCGTGGCCGCTGGCGGTTCACACAGTGTGGCCGTGCGCGCCGACGGATCGGTGATCGCGTGGGGCGGCGGTCCGGCGACCAATGTCCC
>JAYUUX010000212.1:0-5158 GCA_043754645.1 Verrucomicrobiales bacterium
CCACAGCGACCACGCGCGTCGTGGCAGCGAGCACTACCTCTGCGCCAGCCGCGGCATCGGCGTGTTGAGGGAACGTCTCGGCGCGAAGATCTCCGTGGAGGGCGCGCAGTTCGGCGAATCCATCTTCCTCAACGGCGTGAAGGTCTCGTTCCATCCGGCCGGCCACGTCCTCGGCTCGGCCCAGGTCCGCGTCGAACACGCCGGCCAGGTCTGGGTCGTCAGCGGCGATTACAAGTTGGAACCCGATCGAACGTGCGACGCCTTCGAACCGGTTCGCTGCCACTGCTTCATCACGGAATCCACCTTCGGCCTGCCCATCTACCGCTGGCGCCCGCAGTCGGAGATCTTCGACGGGATCGACACCTGGTGGCGACGCAACCAAGCGGAACGGCGCACCTCGGTCCTGTTCGCCTACTCCCTGGGCAAGGCCCAGCGCTTGATGGCCGGCATCGACGCGTCGATCGGCCCGGTATTCGTCCACGGAACGATCGCCAAGCTCCTCCCGGCCTATCGCGCCGCCGGTGTGGCCCTGCCGGAACCCTCCTTGGGCGACTACGCGTCCGTTCGGGCAACGGCCGGACGCGGACTGGTCATCGCCCCGCAGTCGGCCACGACGACGCCGTGGTTCGAACGCTTCGGCGATGTCTCCACCGCCTTCGCCTCCGGCTGGATGCAGGTTCGCGAGGCGCGACGGCGGGATTCCTTCGATCGCGGTTTCATCCTCAGCGACCACGCCGACTGGCCGGGGCTCCAGTCCGCCATCCGTGCAACGGGCGCCGAGCGGGTGCTGGTCACGCACGGCTATACCGGCGTCATGGTCCGCCATCTCCGAGAACAAGGCCTGTATGCCGACGTGCTCGAAACCCATTTCACCGGCGACCGTTTGGAAGAAGCCGATCCTGCTCCTTCTCGTCCTCGTTCTCCTTCTCGAATCGAGGGTGAGAACGACGAACCAACGGAGGCGGAGCCGTGATCCACTTCACCCGTCTGTTCAACGAACTGGACGAGACCAATCACACGGTGGAACAGCTCGCCGCGCTCGAACGCTACTTCAAGGCCGCGCCAGCGGCGGACGCGGCTTGGGCCCTGCACCTCCTCATCGGTGCGAAGGCACCCCGTGCCCTCAAGAACAGCCAACTCCGGGAATGGATCTCCACCGTCGCGGATCTGCCGACATGGCTCGTGGACGAATCCTGCGAAACGGTCGGTGACATCGCCGAAACGCTGGCCCTGCTTTTGCCGGATCCACCGACCGTGCCCGCCGGTGGTTCACTCGCGCTGCACCGGCTCATCACGGAGCGCCTGCTGCCCTTGGCCGGCCTCGGCCCCGAAGCCCGACGCGATCTCGTCGTCACGACATGGCGTGAACTCGACGGGGCACAGCGCTTCATCTGGAACAAGCTCATCACCGGCTCGTTCCGCATCGGTGTTTCGCGGACCCAGGTGGCGCGGGCTCTTGGCAAAACGGCGGGAGTGAGTGCCTCAGTGATGGCCCATCGCCTTCTTGGTTTCCAGGAACCGACCGAAGCCGCGTTCCGAGCGCTTCTGGCCGCCGAATCCGCCAACGAAAATTTCGGGCCGTATCCGTTTCAAACTGCGAACGCGATCAAGAGCGCAGAGCCGGCCGGCGATCCGACGATTGAAAGCCTTGATCTCTTCCCACGTCTTGTTGGAGCACCGGGCACTGGCCCCACCATCACCCGGCCCGAAGAACTTGGCAGTGCGTCGGACTGGCAAGCCGAATGGCTTTTGGACGGCCTGCGTGTCCAAGTCATGCGGCGGGGAGACGCCGTCCTGATCTGGTCGCAGGATGAGGAACTCCTCAACCCGGAGTTTCCGGAGATCGCCGAAGCGGCCCAGTTGCTGCCCGACGGAACGGTGCTCGACGGCGATCTGGTGGTTTGGCCGGCAAGCGACGTTTGTCCGGGAACCCGTGCCGACATCCAGCAACGACTCTCGCACGCCACACCAGGCGCCGGTCTCCAACGGAAACTCCCCGTCGTCTTCATCGCCCAGGACATCATCGAAGCCGCCGAAATCGATCAACGCGGGCGTCCGCTCCTCGCACGCCGCCGCCAGCTTGCCGAAGTTCTCGCACCTGCGGCCGACCGACATCGTGAAACCCAGGCGACTCGACCAGCATCCGGGTCCACCGACGGTTCTCAAATGGACCTTTTCGGAAGTCCGCCAGCGGCGGCGGCGCATCACGCGCCATTCAGGTTCCGGGCCGCGTCGCTGGTTTCGTTCGGCTCATGGGAACAGCTGGCCTCGCTTCGTCGCGAGGCACGCGACCACGGCGCCGCCGGCCTCATCCTCAAGCGCACGGAGTCGTGTTACGGAGCCAGCGTTGAAACCTCCGCCTGGTGGATCTGGCCGATCGAGCCCCTGCGCATCAATGCCGTCCTGATCGCCGCGCTTCCCGGCCATGGCAACAGCCCGAGGGCCTTCTCGGACTACACGTTCGCGGTCTGGTGCGACGACGAACTTGTGCCCTTCGCGAAGACGGGCACCGGCCTGACGGAGATTGGTTTCCGAGCCATGGACGATTTCATCCGCGCACACATCACCGGAAAGTTCGGGCCCGTCCGTTCCGTGAAAGCCGAGCTGGTCTTCGAGTTGGAGTTTGATTCCGTCCAAACATCCACGCGGCACAAGTCCGGTCTCGTA
Source organism: Verrucomicrobiales bacterium (assembly GCA_043754645.1). GTDB lineage: Bacteria > Verrucomicrobiota > Verrucomicrobiia > Limisphaerales > CANJSG01 > CANJSG01. Next base: position 2,668 of record JAYUUX010000212.1, read on the forward strand.
GTCCGCTCAGCGCGCATCCACCGACGCCGCCCGGAGCTGTCCGCAGCGGAAGCGGACACGCTGGAGGCATTGCGCCTGTTGGTTGGCCCGCCGCTTTCTTGATCGTTCTCGTCCTCGCCCTCGTTCTCCTTCTCGGGGCCTTGAGATTTTTTCGAGGCGGAGAAGGACGGCGGAGAACGAGGGCGAGAAGGAGTATGAGGGAAGCACCCGCCGTCTTGCGCCCACCGCCTTCCTCCCGAATAGTCGCTCCGTGCAATTGACGGTCACCCAGCTCACGGAAGCGCTCATCCAATCCTACGCGCGCTCCGGCGGCATCAACCACATCGACGGCAAAAACCTGCCGTCCAAGACCACGGTGACCCGGCTCACCTGCCAACTGCTCCAACTGCTGTTCCCCGGCTTCTTCGACGAGAAACCGCTGCACACGTCGGAACTGAAGATCGAGACGGCAACCTTGCTCGATGCCGTGGCCGGTGACCTGGAAGACGAAATCGCCAAGGCCCTCGCCTACGCGCCTCCCGTCGACAACGACACCCGCAACCCGCGCGCCCTGGCCCGTGAACAGACGCTGACGTTCCTCGCGGAACTCCCGCGCCTCCGCGAACTCCTCGCCACCGACACCGAGGCCGCCTTCAACGGCGATCCCGCCGCGCTCGGCCGTGAGGAGATCATCCTGGCGTATCCGTTCATCGAGGCCATCGCCGTGCAGCGCATGGCCCACCAGCTCTACCTCCGCGAGGTTCCGCTCATCCCGCGCATCATGACCGAATGGGCCCATGCCCGTTCCGGCATGGACATCCATCCCGGCGCGCGCATCGGCACGCATTTCTTCGTCGACCATTGCACCGGCACGGTCATCGGCGAGACCACGGAGATCGGAAACCACGTGAAACTCTACCAGGGCGTCGGCCTCGTCGCGCGTTCGCTCGCCGGCGGGCAGGCGCTCAAGGGCAAGAAGCGTCACCCGACCATCGAGGACCGCGTCACCATCTACGCCAACGCCACCATCGTCGGCGGCGACACCGTCATCGGCGCAGGCAGCACCATCGGCGCGAGCGTGTTCCTCATGCAAAGCGTCGCCGCGAATTCCCTCGTGCTGAACAACGAGTGCGACGTGCGTGTGCTGACCAAGGCCGACCGCGCCAACCCCGCCGTCGATTTCCAGATCTGAAGCATGTTCAAGCTCACCGACAAGATCACCCTCGTGACCGGCGCCGGTTCCGGCATCGGCGCGGCCATCGCCAAAACCTTCGCCGCAGCGGGGGCGTTCGTCTGGGTCGCGGACCGCGATGACACCGGCGGCAACGCCACCGCCGACGCCATCCATGCCGGCGGCGGCAAGGCCGAGTTCATCCATCTCGACATCTCCCGCGAGGACGAATGTTCGCGGGTCGCCGCGCTCGTCCACGAACACCAGGGCCGCCTCGACATCCTCGTCAACAACGCCGGCATCGGCGCCGTCGGCACCGCGGCGCTGGCCACCGGGCATGACCTCGACAAGCTCTACGCCGTGAACGTCCGAGGCACCTTCAACGTCACGAAGGTCTTCCTGGCCGGGATGCTCGAACGCCGCAGCGGCAACATCATCAACCTCGCGTCCATCGGCGGCGTCGTCGCGGTGCGCGACCGGTTCGCCTACTGCACGACCAAGTTCGCCGTCGTGGGCATGACCAAGTGCCTCGCGCTCGACCACGCCCGTCAGGGCATCCGTGCCAACGCCATCTGCCCCGGCCGGGTCGAGACGCCCTTCGTCACCGCCCGGCTCGCCGAATATCCCGACCCGAAGAAAGCCTACGAGGAGATGGCCTCCACGCAGGCGCTCGGTCGCATGGCCAAGCCCGAGGAGATCGCCGCCGCCGCCCTTTACCTCGCCAGCGACGAATCCTCCTTCGTCACCGGCACCGAGTTCCTCATCGAAGGCGGCTGGACGGCGGGGAAATGACCCATCCATCCAGCCTCATGAAACAACTCGCCCTCTTCTGGCTGATTGCAGTCGTTCTCGTCGGATGCGGCAAGAAAGCGGGGCCAGACGATTGGGATCGCCGTTATCAGGGAACCGAAGCGCCTCCAGGGAGTGACCTGCTTGGCTTAGACTACAACGAGGTTCGAAAGGAGTTTTCAACAAACGCAGGCGACGCGATTCGATTCGTGAAACTCCGTGGCATACCGTCGCTCGACTCTGCAAGAGGAGGAGGGGTCCAAGTCTACAATCGAATCATCGGGGTAGAACAAACCGTCGGATATGTCTTCTCGCCCGAAGACCGGCTGCAATGGACTTCCCTGCTCAACGACACCAATTCATCGGTCTACGCCAAGCTTTGTGCCGCCTACTTTCTTCTGAACCTAGATCGAAGCGCCCGGGAGTTCGTCGAATCCGAGCTTAATTCCACCAACCCGCGCCATCGCTTCAACGCTGCGACGATCATCAACATGTCGGACCACCAAGCGTCAGGAGAAGTTAAGGACTGGATGGTGACGACCATTCTCCGGC
>JAYUUX010000213.1:0-2264 GCA_043754645.1 Verrucomicrobiales bacterium
CTTCTGGGAAAGGCGCACCACGTATACTTGCGGTGATCAAAAATGCGCGTTGACCTCAAATCTCCACGTTGGCGCCGCGAGGCTTCCATCATTTTCCAGTCCCGGTGATGCGGTAGAGATGGGCTTCGGTGCGGATCAGGAGGGAGTCGTCGGCCACGGCGAAGGACGCAAGGGTGCGTTCCTCGAGATCGTTTTTCGCGAGCACCTTGAACTCCTTGCCCGCCGCCAGGACCGTCGTCAGGCCGGCTTCGTTCTGGACGTAGATCCGGCCGCCGGCGTGCAGCATCGACGAGGAGTAGCCGCCGCCGACACGTTCCTGCCAATGGACCTTGCCCGTCTTGGCATCGGCGCAGGAGGCCACGCCGGCATCGCTCACGAAATAAAGCTCCTCGCCAACGAGCACCATGGAGGGCGTGTGGGGAGCGCTGCGGTTGATGGTCCAGGCGAGGTGGGTGGCTGTGACGTCGCCGGTGCCGCCAAGGCGGATGCCGAGAACCTTCGGGCTGTCGTAGCCGGTCCCGATGAAGACCATGCCGTGGCCGACGATCGGCCTGGGAATGACGGAGTAGCCCTCGCCGTAGTTGACCCTCCAGAGTTCCTTGCCCGTTCGCGGATCGAGCCCGCCGACCATGCCGCTGCCGGGACTGATGAGCTCGACGCGGCCGGCATTGGTGATGATGAGCGGCGTGGCAAATGAGAACTTCCTCTTGGCGTCCGCAACCCGCTCCTGCTTCCAGACGGTCTTCCCGGTGTTTTTGTTGAGTGCGATGATCGCCGGCTTGGAATCGCCGTCGGCGCTGAAGATTAGGTTGTCGCCGCAGATCACAGGCGAACCGCCGTTGCCGTGGACCGGCTTGTAGGAATGCTCCGTCGTCTTCCACAGGATCTTGCCGTCGAGCGTGAGTGCGGCGGTGCCCTGGTGGCCGAAGTGGACGTAGATGCGGTCGCCTTCGATCAAGGGAGTGGGACTGGCGTGGCTGTTCTTGCCGTGGATCGCACCCATCGAACTGGGAGAGAAGACGACCGTGTTCCAAGCCGGCTTGCCATCGGCGGCGTTGAATGCCAACGCCCGCAACGAATAACCGGAGCCCTCTTTGACGGCCGACGTGAGAAAGATCCTTCCATTGGCAACCACCGGAGATGACCAGCCCTTGCCCGGGACTTCGATCTTCCAAGCGACGTTGTTCGATGGACTCCACGTCAGCGGAAGTTTCGCCGAGGTGTGGCCTTCGCGGCCGGGCCCGCGGAACTCAGGCCACGATTCGGCACGGGCAACCAGGGCTGAAAGGAGGAAGACCGGAAGCAGAAAAAGCGCTTTCACGGGCGGCAAACTATCGGGGGGCGACGCCATTTCCAGCGGTATCTGGCGGATGCGCCACGAATTCCGAAGCCCGGCGTCCGGTGCCGGCTTCCGGCCACTACGGTGGTCCTTTCCGGAAGACCACGACAGGCGGGCAACAAAAAGCCGCCGGTCACCCGGCGGCTTCTTCGATTTCAGGCACGTCGACGTTTTGGATCGGAACTACTTCGTCGAACCCACGGCCACTTCGATGGACGGACCGCCGGGCATGCGGTTGATCGTCTGGTAGACCTCGGACTTGATCTCCTGGCCGTCCGCGCCCCTGAGCTGATAACGGATGCGCATCTGCATGACGGGTTTCAGGTCGTCGATCTCCAGGGTTACCGTGCGGCCATCCGCCGAGACCTTGGCGGACTTAACTTCGACCACATCGTGGCCCTTCACATCGGGCTCGGAGACCTTGAACTCGGGAGATCCGTAGGCCTGGGTCCACTTGTAGTTCCACCGTTCGACGCTGTAGTTCTGCGCATCGGCGGCGCTGGCGAAATCGAGCGGGTCGGTGAATTCAACTACCAGGGCCTTCTTGGTCACTTTGACGCTCGTGGGCAGATGGGCCGGTTTGCCGGTGTAACGGACGCGCTGGAAGATGCCGCGCTTGTTCTGCCCCATCTTGTTGTTCGACTGCCAGACGTTGAGGCCGACGAGGTAGAGCTGGCCGTCCTGCGGGCGGAAGCGTCCCCGCATCACGCCGGAGTCGAAGTTCACAGGGAACCGCACCGCTCCGCCCTGGAGAACGCCGTCGACTTCCTCGCTGAAGCACTTGAAGAGGATGCCCGCGCCGTAGCTCGTGTGGAGCATCTGGCCGCTGAACGGGCCCCATTTGTCGCCCTTCACCCAGACTTGGCCGCCGGAAGAATTGTCGACGTCGTAGTTGTGCGGCAGCCAGAAGATGGGCTGGTCGAAG
>JAYUUX010000214.1:0-3690 GCA_043754645.1 Verrucomicrobiales bacterium
TTGATGCCGTTCCGGTCGAAGGGAATGTGGCTGCCCGTGACCATGACGGCGGGAATGCCCTTCTCCAATCCGAGCAACGCCAGCGCGGGCGAAGGCACCTTGCCGCAGTTGATGGCGGCATAGCCGAGATCCTCGGCGGCCTTCATCGCGGCGTTCATGATGCGGTCGGTGCTCGGCCGGAAGTCGCCGCCGAAAGCCACTTCGCGGGCGCTGGCCGGGAGGTCGCCGCATTCGCGGAGGTATTGGAGAAAGCCCTTGGTGTAGCTGTAGGCGACGAGGTCGGTCAGTTGCGTGGCGAGTCCGCGCGCGCCGCTGGTGCCGAATTTCACCCCGGTGCGCGTCATCAGTTCAGAGATCGTGGCGTTCATTGCTGATGGAGAGAAGACGGGCGGAGCCGCTTCACCGTCAACTCAATCGGCTGGGAGGAAAGCCGGCTGAAACCGGTGACCATGCAGACGAAGTCACTTTCGCCGAATGAAGCAAAAAGCCGCCGCGCCGACGGCAAGCAAAGCCAAGGTGGATGGCTCGGGCACTGCTCCGACTGTGATGGTCTGGCCGGGGACGGAGTTGTAGGCGTAGTCGAGGATGGTGCCGTCATTCTCGAAGCCACCGAGGACCCGGATCCAACCATAGTGCAGGCCGTCGGCCGCGAAGAACTGGATGCCGACGTAGCCTTCGGTCAGCGAGATGGGACCGGGCTTGAAGTCCCCGGCGCACTGGAAAAAGCCCTGGCACGCCAAGAGGTATAGGCCGGTGACGGACAGTCTTGGGTTGGGCCGGTAGCCGTGCCATCCCAGCGGAGCTTGGTCGGCGGTAGCAATGTCTGCTCCCGCAGAAAGGCGACGCGCTCGATAGCCGGTCAGTAGATTCGCACTGTCGGGATACCCGAGCACCTTGTTGTCGTTCTTGGGTTCCAGCTGGAAGCCGGCCGCGATGGCGGCGGTGCCGATGAATCTGAAGTCCACGATGCCGTCGTTGTTGAGGTCCATCTCCAGCTCGGTTCTCGGCAGGGTTTCCCCAACCGCGATCCCGCCAATGGGCGAGGACGGATCATAATCGAAGTAGACGATGCCTTGCCCGGAGACGGAAGCCGCCGCCAGCAGGATGATCAGGGTGATAAAGAGTTTCGTTTGTCCTCTTTTCCGATGTGGTTTGGTTCTCATCGGCGTGCCGGGTTCTGAGCCTCCGTTCTTGTCGTCTCTTCTGCCGACGGCCACGAGCGATGGCAAGTCCGGCTTGGGGTTGACGCCTGGAGCGGCATCGTCGTCCAAAGCGATTTCCGCCGCTCATCTCCATCATTCACCCTTCCGCCGGCTTCGAGCGTCGGTTACGACTTGGCGAATGGCGGCGTCGCGCGACATCAAAAATCTGGCCCTCGTCGGCTTCATGGGTGTGGGCAAGAGCACCGTGGGGCGGATCCTGGCCGAGCAGCTCCGGTTCGACTTCCTCGACACCGATGAGCGCATCGAGCGCGAGGCCGGCCGGAACGTGCGCCAGATCTTCGCCGAGCACGGCGAGCCGGTCTTCCGGGGGATGGAACGGCGTCTCGTCCAGAGCCTCGCCGAGCGGAACCATCTGATCATCTCGACGGGCGGCGGCCTGATCGTGGATCCCGAGAACTTCGCCGACCTCCGCCAGCACGCGATGATCGTGTGCCTCTGGGCCACGCCCGAAACGATCTACGAGCGGGTCCGCTACCAGTCGCATCGTCCGCTGCTGCAGACGCCCGATCCGCTGGCCAGGATCCGCGAGATGCTCGCCCAGCGGGAGTCGGCCTACCGCCAGGCGGACGTGCTCGTGGGCGTGGAACACCGCAGCGCCCGGGAGATTGCCCAGCACATCGTGCATCAGTTCAACGCCATGCGGAAGCCGGCCGCCGAACCGGCCTGAGCCTGAGCGTTACGTTTGAAACCACGAACAAACAGGAAGAGACACGGATTTCACCGATTACCACGGATTGAATCCGTGTTCATCCGTGCAATCCGTGTCCAAGCCGAATCCTGGCCGTGAAGGAACTCATCCGCCAGAAGGCCGCCGCACTGGGCTTGGACGCCTGCTTCGTCACGAGCGCGGACGGTCCGGACCATGCCGAGGCCTTCGAAAAATGGCTGGCCGACGGACGCAATGGCGAGATGCAGTGGCTCGCGCGCAATGCCCCGAAACGAATCGATCCCCAACTGGTTCTGCCCGGAGCCCGCAGCATCGTCTGTCTCGCCGCCAGCTACCACCGGGCAGACGGGTCTTCCGGTGCGATCGCCCGCTACGCGCGTTTCGACGACTACCACGACGTCCTCGCCGAACGGTTGAAGGCGTTGACGGCCGTGATCGACGGTCTGGCGGGCGAAGGCGGCCGGTCGCTGTGGTATGTCGACACCGGGCCGTTGCTGGAGCGCGACCTGGCCCAACGCGCCGGCCTCGGGTTCGTGGGAAAGCATACGAACCTCATCAGCCGTTCTCTGGGGAACTGGTTCTTCCTTTCGGAGATCATCACGACGCTCGCGCTCGAACCCGACGTGCCGGAGAAGAACCGGTGCGGCTCCTGCACGAAATGCCTGACAGCCTGCCCGACGAACGCTTTGCCCGCGCCGTTCACGCTCGACGCGCGCCGCTGCATTTCCTACCTGACCATCGAGCTGAAGGGTTCCATCCCAGTCGAACTCCGGCCGCTCATCGGCAACCACGTCTACGGCTGCGACGATTGTCTGGCGGCGTGTCCGTGGAACCGCTTCGCCCGCGAGGCCAGTTTGATGAAGGCGTCCACCCGCGCGGAGCTGGATCAGCCGGATCTTTTGGAGCTGCTCGCGCTGGATGATGCCGGGTTCAAGAAACGGTTCGCCGGCTCACCCATTCTCCGGACCAAACGTCGCGGCCTGCTGCGCAACGTCTGTGTCGTGCTGGGAAACATCGGCGGCATCGAAGCCCTCCCGGCGTTGGAGAAGGCCGCGGGTGATCCGGAGCCCTTGATCGCGGAACACGCGACGTGGGCCTTGGCCGAGATCGGGAGACGACTGGGCAGCGCCTAGCTGCGGAGCAGCGGAAGACAGTAGCCCCGGGCGTGAGCCCGGGGTTTGACGGAGAACGAGTGCAAGCTCCGGAGGAGCGGCAGACGCTTTTCTGTCGCTCCTCCGGAGCTTTGGGCCATCAAGAAGCCAACCCACAGCTCACGCTGTGGGCTGCGTTCTGACGCACCTCTGGTGCTGAAAAATGGAGCAGCTGTTTGGGAAGAAACTAGAAGACGCAGCTCGAAACAAGCTGCGCTCAGGACTGGTCGCCGGATTCCTCGGCTTCGGACCTGGCCGCGTCGGCGTCGATGTAGCGCTTCACGAGATACCACATGCCGACGACGGGGATGACGAAGAAGGGGACCATGATGAGGCCAGAGCGGACGTCGGCCCGCTTGTCGGGCCGGACGAACTTCATCGGATAAAGAAAAGCGAAGACCGCCGCGAAGATCAGGACCGCCGACACGAACTTGAAGGTCTTCATCCGTTTGACCGTGGCCGCCGCATCGGGAGCGTCGGAGCCCAATCGGAATGCCGCGCGCCAGTAGAACATGCCCAGACCCAATCCCACGGCAAAAGCGACGACGACCCAGCCGCTCCAGACGAAGCGGAAGCTTCCGTCGACGTTTTCAACGGACGCCAGTGAGGCGAGCATCAGGCCCAGCCCACCCGACGTGGCCAGCATGGC
>JAYUUX010000215.1:0-5747 GCA_043754645.1 Verrucomicrobiales bacterium
TCTGCTTGGCGCGGATGGTCATGGGCTGCGGGTAGCGGCGGTATTGGATCACCTGCATGACGATGTCGACCTCGCTGGCAAGGATCGCCGCGTCGCTGATTCCCATGATCGGGGGCGAATCGAAGAAGACGAAATCGTAGCGACGTTTCAGCTCGCCGATAAGGGCCTTCATCTGCGGGGAACTGAGGATGCCCATCGAGCTGGACGGAAGCTTGCCAGATGGGAGCACGTCCAACGAAGCGAGGCTGGTCCGTTGGATCACTTCCTCGAGGGTGTTCTGATTCAGGAGGAAATTCGTCAACCCAAGGGAATTCGAAACGTTGATGATTTTGTGGATGCTCGGGCGCCGCAGATCGGAGTCGACGACGAGGACCCGTGCTCCGTTTTGGGCGAAGGTCGTCGCCAAGTTGAAGAGCGTGGTGGACTTGCCTTCACCAGCACCCGCGCTGACCACGGTCATGGTGTTGAAGGTCGGATCCTTCCGTGAGAACAGGATGTTCGTCCGGAGGACGCGGTATGCCTCGGCGTGGGGGCTTTCGGGTCCTTCGAAAAGGAGGGTCCCGACATTCTGCGGAATCACTGCGAGAACGGGTGCCTGAAGCGCGCGTTCGACGTCGTCGATCGTCTTCACCGACGTGTCGAGATACTCGATGAAGAAGGCCAATCCGACCCCAAGGACCAATCCTACGACTACCCCAAGCGTCACATTCAGAGTGATGTTCGGACGGACGGGCTTGAGGGGACGCAGCGCCTTGTCGATCACCTTGACCATCGATTCCATCGAGAGTTCGGTGTCCAAGTTCTGCTGCTCGACTCTCAGTTCAAGCGCAGCGATCATTCGGTCGAGCCTGTCGGCTTCCTTCTTCTTTTCGATGTAGGGGAGGGACATCGTGGTTTGATCGGTCATCTCCTGCTTCGACGCTTCAAGCATCTCGCTCACCTTCGCCAATCGGTTGGAAAAGCTGCGGACGTTGATCTCCATGCCGTTGATGATGCCCTTGATCCGATTGTCCAGCTCGGTCGTGGTGTTCTCGATGAGGTTTCTCCAGACCTTGACTTGGGGATGCTCGAGACCCAGTTCACCCGTCAGTTTCGTCAGGGCCGCCTTATATTCGGTCAATGACTCCGTCAAGCGTTGGAGCGTCGGATCAGGGACAACCGTATACAGCGACAGTCTAAGATCGGTCGGTGACAGTTTTACCACCTCGTCCAACTGCGTCTTGTAGCGAACGTATTCGCCTTCGACCAACAGCTTCTGGGTGTTCAACTCACGCAGCGCATTTGCCTGAAGCATCTGGACGCCCTGCATGGAACCCTCATCGATGAGCGATATCTTGTTGGTGGCCCGGATCATTTTCAGATCCGTCTGAACAAGGGTCAGGTTGGTCTCAAGTTGGCTCAGTCGCTTCCGCAATTCCACGACACCCTGCCTGCTGGTCGACTTGTTGTCCCGAATCCGGGAAAACCGGTAAATTTCGGCAACCTTGTCCGCAATCTGAACTGCTTCTTCAATGCTGCCGCTACGCGCAGTGATCTCGATCAGACTGGTGTTGCGCGACAGACGCACATCCAGACTGCTGCTCAATATTTTTCGCACCTGATCCTTGGTCAATGTCTGGCTTCCACCAAACTCCTTCTGCCAAGTTTCCTCCAGGTTCAGGTCGTCGATCACCTGATCGAGAATCGATTGGGAAGTGATGATCTCAAACTGGGTTTGAAGGAAAAACGGGTCATACCCGCCACCCACGGCGGTCTCGGTAATTCCTTTGATGTCGGTCTTGTCCTTCTCGACCTGAATACGGACCGTGCTCGCGTAGATCTTCTTCATCAACAAGGTCGCGGCGACCGACGTCATCACCACAAGTATGAAGACGATGAATATGACCAGCTTGCGGATCCGAATGATGCGCCAATAGTCGAGAAAATGAAGCTTGATCTCCCCACCCTCGGGGCTTTTGGAGGCGTCCATAAAATAAAATGAGGCTGAAAACTAAGTTCTCAGCCTCATCAATGACAAGTTGTATCTCGTGTATCAGTAGGTCGCACGGAGACCAACGAACGCCCGATTGCGCGTATAGTCGCGGCCGACACTGTCGGACTCAAGTTTATCCAGGGAGTAGCCAGCCTCGGCAGCCCAGTTGCGGGTGAAGTCGTATTTGAGCGTAAAGCCCAGGGAGTAATAGGTCTCCTTGCTTCCATCCAGCGAACCGCCATCAAAGGTGGACGCCTGCACGAATCCAAGGGCGTTTCCGGACAGGAATTCCGTGAACTTATGGTTCATGCTTCCGTATGCGGTGGTCGATTGCTGTGCCAAGACAATTTGGTTCACAGCGACAAGCCCAGTCACATCGGTCTGGGTCCGCTGGTGACGAACACCCAACTGAACAGAACCAGCACTGCTGTAGGAATAAGTGGCGGAGACGTCGGCATACGGATCCGTCGAATCCTGACCCAGCTTGTAGGAATCAGTGAAAGATAGTCCGCCGCGCGCAGAAATCCGAAATTGACTGCTGAAATCGTGGTCAGCGCCCAAGAAAACAGTGTGGGAACGGCTGTTGCGAAGCTTCGGCGAAAACCCCGGGCCGATGTCGTCGCTGCTGGTGTAATCGACGATCCGATACTGGTATCCAACGAGCGCCGTGGTTTGCGGCTGCACAAACCATCGGAGGCTCCCCGAGATCAAATGCTCCATCCGGTCCAAAAGGGCCGAATAACTGCCAACACCCGACCTCTTGAAGTCGTAAAAGCTGTTTGCGTAGCCAAGGTCGTATCCGAACGTTTTCGAAAAGTCCCCACGGAAGAGGATATCGACCACGTTGCGCAAATTGTCCCCTTCGGAGCGGAACGGATTCCCGGCGCCGTTAAGAACTTCGGGATCTTGGGACAGCGAGAAGTTCTCGTTGACCTTCAGGTTATAGCGTTCGGAGAAAGAGTGGTCCAATCCGAGATTGAACTGATGCGACAGATCCCACTCGTTGCTCGGCCGGTCCGCGAAATACTTTCCGGAGAACTCGTAGCTCCCCACGATCAGAGTCTGGTCCAGGGGGACATTGAACCCGATTCGCGGGGTCACCTCGAAGCCGATGCTGCTCTCGCTCGTGGCGCTGGGCGCAGTGTTGTAGTTGTCGTCATAGAAGCCGCGAACGCCGGCTGAAACAGTCCAGCCTTTCGAAGCTTCCGAGGTGGTCAAACCCGGTGCGTAGACGGCATGCAAGCTGACAGCTCCGAGTGCCAGTATCCCAAATGAGGAGGTGATGGTTTTCATATCTGCAAATTTACCCTTCCATAATCGGCCGAAGACAAAAAGCCTTAAGACCGCGAATACTTAGGTTGTCGGACTCCGCGGTGTCAAATCCGAATTTCCAATTCTGCGTCCAATTGTTCATCACGGTTGAGAACTTCCGCGCCAGCGCTCCCAATCACTCAACAACAACTGCCCGGATTCCAGGAACCCGGGCGGCACTTTCCGAAGCGGAAACCCCGTCGGGACCTCGCCCCGTGAAAAAATGTCGGACACAAACCGCCCCCAACTGCGTGTCTGTTTCCACATCCCCGAGTGGAACCTCCCATCCAACGTTCGAGGGGTGAAGTAGACGAGCGACACGGATTTCAGAGAATCGTTGACGAAATAGAAGTCCTCGCTGCTGTCGAGCGTCAGCCACATCGACTTCCGGCCTCCATACCACGCGATGGCCCACGGGACATCCGACATCACCATTTCTTCCGGGCGCATCCATTTTCCAATCTGGCCGAACAGCGGGGGGAAATACGGCGGGTAGGCCAAAGGAATCGTCCTCGGGGGCATGAGGTGGAGGACAAGGGAAAAGCTGAAAAGAGAAACCGCCCCCGCCATGATCACATACCGCAATTGTCGAAACGGCAGAATAATCTGGTCGAGCAGGACCATGAAGAACCCTGCGCTGAAAACAATGACCGCGGGGGCGGCAAGGATCAAAAACGCGTCGCCATTCACATCGGGATTCTCGGAGACCCGGAAAGACCTGGACCCGGCCTGAACCAACAGAGCCACCGGGATCGCCATCAGGAGGAACCACCGGAGGCGCCCGATCGACGGATTCATGAAAGGCAGCAGCAGTCCCGGCAGGAAGAACGCAATCACCCATGTGCTGCCCGTTCCGGGGACATCCTTCTGCATTGCCTCCCGCAGATTGGACGACAGCTTTCGGCCGACTTCCTTCGCGAGCATTCCGAATTGCAGGAATCCCGAGGTCGCCTCGTCGGACACGCCAGCAAGCCTGAAGTCCAAGCTTCGAGGAAGGGTTTCGCCCGGAAAAAGACTGGTCTCCTCCAACGCCGAATAGGCCGCCGAACCAAAAGGATTGCCTACGACCTGAACGTTCCGAACCGCCCACGGCGAAAACACCAATAGCATCGTCACCAACGCAACCACTGGCCCGGCGACGCGCACCGGACGCGCCCAAATCGCCAAAAAAACAACCACCGGAAGAACAAAAAAGCCGAAGGAGTATCGGGTCAGCATTCCGAGGCCAAGCACAAGTCCGGCGACGAAACAGCTCAGGATCAGGGAACCCGGCGACGCCTTCGCTTCTCCCGAAACCCCGCTCTCGATGCGCAAGAGCAGCCAAGTGAGGACTACGAACAGCAGTATCAGGAGACTCGTGTTCATCCCGGAAACGGTGAACCGCCAAAAAACATCGCCTCCCACAAGAAACGCCGCCGAAAGCCACGCGGTCTGGGCGTCAAAGAGCTTCCTTGCGATCAAAAAGACAAAACCGACAGTGGCCGCAAACAGCAGTTGGTTGAAAACCGCGACTATCCGCTCAGGCAGGTAGGTGCTGAACGGCTCTTTCCGTGTTTCGGTGATTTCGAATGCCTTTTCGGGAAGCAGCTTGAACAAACCCGCCACGATCAACGGATACAACGGCGGATTGGAAATATCGGGAACCGCCCCCTTGAGAACCGCCTTTTCGTCGAGGCCCTGCTTTTTCATCTGTTCCTGCAGAAGAAAGACGTCGAACGGTTTGATGAAGTCCGTCGTGAACCCCTTCCCAAGGGCGATGTTCCGCGCCAGTTGCGCGTTGTCCATCGCATCGGGCGTCTCGAAGTTCCGGTAGCACCGGTAATTGAAAAGCGCACCGACTCCCACAATCAGAAGGAGCGCCACCGTGATCCGGACCCACTTGGCGCCGCCGCCTTCTTCCAGCTTGTAGATCAACTCTTGCAGTCGCGCCATGGTCAAAATCCTTCCAGGTGATACGTGTGCAGCTTCCGGTGCAATGTGCGCCGGCTCATGCCAAGTTTTTGGGAGGCCAGCGTGCGGTTTCCATCGCTCTCCTGCAAGGCACGGATCATCAACTGCCTCTCGGCGTCCTTGACCGAAAGCTCCGCGCCTGCGGGTGCAGCAGCCCCGGGGCTTGTCGCGGCAACACTCGGCGAAGGCACCGCGGGCGCCCGAAGGGACGCCGGCAGGTCACGCAACGTGACCCGGTCCGCCTTTGCGAAAACCACCGCATGTTCGATCGATGTCCTCAACTCCCGCACGTTTCCGGGCCAGCCGTAGCGCATCATCGCTTCGAGCGCATCGACCGTGAAGTCCCCAATCTTCTTGCCGTTTTCCTTGGCAAACTCCTTCAAAAACGCCGACGCCAACAGCGGAACATCCGCTTGGCGTTCCCGCAGCGAAGGCATGTGGATCTCCACGACCTTCAGACGCCAGAAAAGGTCCTCGCGAAAGGTTCCCGCCTTCACCATCTCCTCCAGCTTCC
>JAYUUX010000216.1:0-7827 GCA_043754645.1 Verrucomicrobiales bacterium
CTTTCGCTCAATCTTGAAACAATCCGGCCTGACGGAAGACCAGTTCCGAAACCTTTGACATGGCCTGGCCCGAAGACCTTCCAAAACTCCGCCTCGCCGGGCCCGCCGGTGAAAAGGACCTGCCGCGCCCGCCCAAGGCGGACCCGTTGATAGAGATCAATCCCGAGGACGACGTGCTGGAGATGACGTTGTCCGGCTTCAAGGTCGGTTCCGTGCCCTACCTCAACGCTGTTCCTCTCACCCGCGGCATCGAGGACCAGATCCAGTTCGTCGTCCCCTCACGGCTCGGCGACATGCTCCGCGCGGGCGAACTGGACGCCGCCTTGTTGAGCGTGACGGAAGTGCTCTTCAACGACCGCTACGACATCCTCGACGGCATCTGCATCGGTTCGCTCGGCGAGGTCTTCAGCGTCTATCTCGCGCACACGACGCCGCTCGAAGAGTTGACCCTGGTGCATTGCGATCCGGCGTCGCTCACGAGCGTGAACCTGCTCCGCGTGTTGCTGGGTGAACGTGGCATCCGCCCGGAGTTCGTGCCGTTGATCGACTACACGCCCGAGCTGATGCCGGAAAACGTCCTGCTCATCGGCGACCCGGCGATCCGTTTCCGGCGCACCAATCCTTCCCACCAGATCTGGGACCTCGGCTCGGCGTGGATGGAGCTGACCAATCTGCCGTTCGTCTACGCCGTGTGGGCGCTGCGCCGCGACCGCGACACGAGGGAACTGCGCCGCATCCTCCGCGAAACGCGCGACTTCGGTCAGGACACGCTCGACGACATCATCCGCGACCGGGCGGAGTTCGACATGGCTTTCCGCAAGGACTACCTCGGCTGGCACATCCACTACCACCTGGGCGAGGACGAGAAGCGCGGCTTGGCCAAGTTCGTCGAACTCCTCCGCAAACACTCCGGCCTCACCGTCTTCGATCCGACGTTCGTGAGCTGAGAATGTGCTGCCGCGCCTCCCGGCCGGCAGTTCTGTTTATCCTCGGCCCTCAAGACGACAATGGATTTGCCGGCTGCAAGCCGGCAACACACTGAGGCAGGCCGAGCCTCCAGGCCGGCAGTTCTGACTTTCTGCTGCTCTCATACCATTTCCAAAAGTAAGCCGGTGGATATGGGAAGCGTTCTCCCTCACCCCATCCCTCTCCCGCTGGGCGTGGGCGAATGGCGGCCGGCTTCGATTGCAGATGCAGCGCCCAGAATTTCGAGGAACCTATGCAGCGGATCTGGAACCAACGGTGCGTGCGATGCTCCCTCTCCCAGCGGAAGAGGGATGGGGTGAGGGAGAGGCGAACGAAGTCCTTCGCCTGCCCGATTCCACCGAAAATCATTCCGACTTGGTATCAGAAGGCCAACTGAATTGCCGCCTTTGCGCGGGCAACTCGTTGAAGTCCCCACGCCGCGCGCCTAAGTTCCACCCATGGTCTACGACGCGACGTTGGATGATCTCCTGCAAAAAGTCTGGGACGGCGGCCGCATCTCCCTCGAAGAGGCCCTCCGGCTCTACGGCCTGCCGTTGGAAGAACTTGGCGCCTTGGCCGACCGCCGCCGCCAGCTCCACCGCGCCGCCGCCCACGGCGGGCGCGGCAACGACGTCGTCACCTACATCGTCGACCGGAACGTCAACTACACCAACGTCTGCAACGTCTACTGCAAGTTCTGCGCGTTCTGGCGGACGGAGAAGGACGCCGACAGCTACGTCATCTCCCTCGACGAGCTGGACAAGAAGATCGAGGAGACCATCGCCCTCGGCGGTTCGCAGATGCTGATGCAGGGCGGGCACCATCCCAAGCTGACCAAGCAGTGGTATCTCGATCTGCTGAGCCACGTCCGTGACAAGTTTCCCGGCTTCAACATCCACGGCTTCAGCCCCAGCGAGTTCGTCCATTTCCAGGAGGTGTTCAACGAACCGGTGGAAACCATCCTCAAGGACTTCGTCGCGGCCGGAATGGGCAGCCTGCCCGGCGGCGGCGGCGAGATCCTCGTGGACCGCGTCCGCAAACGCATCGCTCCGCTCAAGGCCAACACGGCCGAATGGATGGGCGTGATGGACGTGGCCCATCGCCTCGGCTTGGCCAGTTCCGTGACCATGATGTTTGGCCATGTGGAAACGGTGGAGGATCGCTTGGAGCATTTGGAAGTCGTGCGGAGCCAGCAGGACGTCTCTTTGGGAAGATTACCGATGCCGGATGCCGGATCCCCGATGAGCCGGTCCGCCGCCTACGCCACGGCGTTGGAAAACGGGTCGCTGAAAGGCGGCGCGTTCACCGCCTTCATCTGTTGGACCTTCCAGCCGGAGAACGCAGTGCTGAAGGCGCCGACCGTTGGCTCACACGAATATCTCAAGACGCAGGCGCTGGCCCGCATCTACCTCGACAACATCCCGAGCATCCAAAGCTCGTGGGTCACGCAGGGCCAGGAGATCGGACAAGTGGCGCTGAAGTATGGGGCGAACGACCTGGGCTCGATCATGATCGAGGAGAACGTGGTCAGCAGCGCCGGCACCACCTTCCGCATGGGCGTGGCCGACATGCAGCGCCTCATCGCCGAACTCGGCTACGAGCCGAAGCAGCGCGACAACTGGTATCGGCTGGAGGGGTGAGAGATGAAGCACATCGCCAAGACACTCGTTCGCTCCACAGCTGTTTGCGACGCGCTCCTAATCGGCTGCCTGTCAGGCTGCACGTCAAGCCACAGATCCAAGCAACCGCTCCGGCCTGAAGTTTCCTAAGTCTTCATCGTCGGCCCCCTGGCCAAACCCGGATACTGCGATTTCACGCCTTCTCTGAGTGTCAGCGAAGCGATTCGCTTGGCGGGAGGAATCACGTGCCCGGTCTGCGATAAGCACGGCGTTGATCCTCAAACGCGGTCCAAGATCGTTGTGAAGAGAGGTTCGCGGCAGGTTCCGGTTCCGCTTTCGTCCGCTTCGAGCTTTGCGCTTCAGCCTGACGATCGGATGGAGATTGTTCATCGGGGCCATCTAGCGAACTGAGCACCCGGATCAGTCGGCCAAAGTTATTCTTCCCAATCGATCGGGACGGGTTGCCGACGTTTCTTCTGGAGGAGGCTGATGCCAGAGCGGCCCACGGACACCACTTTGCCCATGCGTTTGGCCGAGGTATTGAACGCTGAGTGCTGAAGGAGCCTTCTCGCAACATCGGCCAAGTCGTCCTCCGGGACATCCAAGAAGGCCAGGCAGTAGGCCGGATGAATCCAATCCAGCTCGAAGAAGTCGCGGTCATGGGTGATCAGCGTGGCGTCTCCGAGCTTGTGCAGAAGAGGAATAATCTCTTCGTCGGCCATGCCAAAGGTGCCCACATCAAAACCGATCTGGCGGACTTTGAACCCGAACTTCCGAAGGGCATCCCGCTGGTCTTCGGGGATGTTTTCGTCCAGCAGGATCATGCGGCCACGGGTAGATGTTCAGTAGCCGGCTTGAGATGCCCCTGCTGGTTCAGAAAGGCCTTCTGCGCGAGCGAAACGGCTTCAGCGATGGCGGCGACGGAGACCCTGCCACCCCAGCGGACCTTGCTGATGAACTCCCAGGATTTTCCGGAGGCGACGTCGTTCAGCACCTGCTGCACGAGAATCCGCGTGCCTTTGAAGGTTGGCTTGCCGTGGCAAATGCGGGGATCCACGACGATGTGGCCGCCGAGTTCCATCCGCCTGCTTTTGGACTGCTTTTTTGGAGCTTCAGCCATGTGGTCAGTGGACTTGGTGCCTTCCGCTTTGTCAAACAGCCGGAGGCGATGCGGCAGAAACGCCTCAAACAAAAACGGCACCGGAGTCGTCCGGTGCCGTCGCGAAGATCAGTTGATCCGTGGGCTCAATACTTGGCCACGCTGTGGTCGATCTCGTCGGACCACGCGCCGATGCCGCCCTTGACGCTCTTCACATACTTGAAGCCCTGTTCGCGCAGGAACTTCAGGGCCTTCATGGAGCGGATGCCGCCCTTGCAGTGGAGGTAGTATTGGACGTTCGGGTCGAGCTCGGTGAAGCGCTGTGGAAGCTGGCTGAGCGGGAGCAGCGGCACGCCGGCGACCTTGGCGATCTGGTATTCGTCGGGCTCGCGGACGTCGACGACCTTGATGCCGAGCTTCGGATCATCGAGGGCCTTCTTCATGTCCTGGACGGTGACCTCGTCGGGGTTCTGCCCGGGATTGGCGGGCTCGGGCACGATGCCGCAGAACATCTCGTAGTCGATGAGCGCGGTGATCGACGGCTTGTCGCCACAGAGCGGGCAGGACGGATCGCGGCGCAGCTTCAGCTCGCGGAACTTCATGTCGAGCGCGTTGAAAAGGAGCAGGCGGCCGACAAGCGAACTGCCCTTGCCCAGCGCAAGTTTCAAAATTTCCGTGGCCTGAATGCAGCCAACAATGCCGGGCAGCACGCCGAGGACGCCGCCTTCGGCGCAGCTGGGAACCATTCCCGGCGGGGGCGGCTCGGGATAGAGGCAGCGGTAGCAGGGCCCGCCGAGGTGCGGGGCGAAGACGCTGGCCTGGCCTTCGAAGCGGAAGATGGAGCCGTAGACGTTGGGCTTCTTGAGCAGGACGCAGGCGTCGTTGGTCAGGTAGCGCGTGGGGAAATTGTCCGTGCCGTCGACGACGATGTCGTAGGGCGCGATCAGGTCCAACGCGTTTTCCGCGCTGATGCGAGTGTTGTGGATGACGACTTCGACGTTGGGGTTGATCGAGCCGATGGTCTCCTTGGCGGACTCGGCCTTGGGACGGCCGACATCCTCGGTGCCGTGGATGATCTGGCGCTGGAGGTTGGAGAAATCGACGGTGTCGAAGTCGACGATGCCGATCTTGCCGATGCCCGCCGCCGCGAGATACATGGCGATCGGCGAGCCGAGTCCGCCGGCTCCGATGCAGAGGACCTTGGTCGCCTTGATCTTCTTCTGTCCGGCGAGGCCGACCTCGGGAAGGATGAGGTGCCGTGAATAACGCCGGATTTCGTCGTTGTTTAATTCCATATCTTCGTAAAGTCCGCGCAGCGTAAGAGACAACCGTTCCAAATCAAGCCGCCACCCTGTGAACCCAGACAGCCGCACAACCGCCGCGTTCCTGAAGAAACAAACCTCGCTGCGCCCCACGCTCGCCATGGTGCTCGGGAGCGGCTTCCAGCATTCGCTCTCCGAGCTGACCGTCGTGAAGGAAATCCCATTCCGCGAGGCCCCGGGGTTTCCCGCCGTCGGGGTCAGCGGACATGCGGGCAAGATCGTCTTCGGCACGTTCGGCAACGTCTCCGTCGTGGTGCTCAAAGGCCGGGCGCACTTCTACGAGGGCCATTCGCTCGACAAGGTGACCTTCCCCATCCGCGTGCTCGCCGACCTGGGCATCAAGACCGTGCTCCTGACCAACGCCGCCGGCGGAATCACAAGCGGCCTCAAGCCCGGCACGCTCATGGCCATCACCGACCATATCAATCTGATGGGCGACAACCCGCTCCGCGGCGTCACGTATCCCGGCACGATCCAGTTCATCGACCTGTCGGTCGCCTACGACCCAAAGCTGATCAAGGTCAGCGAACAGGCGGCCAAGGCGGCGAAACTTCCGCTGAAGAAAGGCGTCTACATGGCGGTGCACGGCCCGAGCTTCGAGACGCCGGCCGAGATCCGGGCCTATGCCAAACTGGGTGCCGACGCCGTCGGCATGAGCACCGTTCCGGAAACCATCGTCGCGCGCCAGTGCGGCATGCGCGTGGCCGGTGTGAGCTGCATTTCCAACCTCGCCGCCGGCATCTCCAAACATCCGCTCTCGCACCAGGAAGTGCTCGAAGTCACCAGCCGCCAGGCTCCCGCCATGGCGACCTTCCTCCGCAAATTCGCCGAACTCCATGCTGTCGCCGTTTGACCAGCGCCGTTTGGTGAAGGCCGCCGTCGCCGCGCGGAAGCGGGCCGTCGCGCCCTACTCGAAGTTCCAGGTCGGCGCCGCGCTGCTCACGCGAAAGGGCGAGATCATCGGCGGCGCCAACGTTGAAAGCGCCAGCTACGGCCTGACCTGCTGCGCCGAACGCGTCGCGCTCTTCAAGGCGTTGACCGATGGAAAGAAGGACTTCATCGCGGTGGCCGTGGTCGCAAACGGCGCAGTTTCACCGTGTGGCGCCTGCCGGCAGTTGCTCATCGAATACGCGCCCAAGGCCGAGGTGTTCGTGGCCGATCCCGCGACACCTACCGACATCCGGCGGCACACGGTGGCCGGACTGCTTCCTGCGGCTTTCAGCGCGTTCAGCCGCGAATAACCAGGGTGCGCACCCGCTTCCAAACTTCTCCTTTGGGGACGGGAGGAGCACGTCTCCCGGTCGAAGCCGCCCGCATTCAACCCGGCTGATGCCACGTCGGGACCCGTTAGCACTTCTTAATTTTTTGCGGCCGTCACAGTCCGCAGCAGCGGTCCTTTCCATCCGGAGCCCGATAAGTTGACTTCATCCGCCCGGACAGCTTCCTTCTCCGTATGCAGATCGATAGTTTGAAAGTCTTCTGTGATCTCACCGAGACGGAGAGCTTTACCAAGGCCGCGCAGATCAACAACGTCACCCAGTCCGCCGTGAGCCAACAGATCGCGTCGCTGGAACGGCAGTTCAAGACGCTGCTGATCGAACGATCGAAGAAAAAGTTCCGGCTCACGCGCGAGGGCCAGATCCTCTACGAGTATTCGAAGCAGATCATCCAGACCTACGATTCGCTTCTGAGCCGCCTCCAGGAGATCAAGGACATCGTCTCCGGCACGATCCGCGTGGCCACGATCTACTCGATCGGCCTTCACGACCTGCCGCCCTACTTGAAGAGCTTCCTCAAGCAGTTCCCCACGGTGAACGTCCACATCGAATACCGCCGGGCCAACCAGGTTTATGAGGACGTGCTCGGCAACGTCGTCGACCTCGGCCTCGTCGCCTACCCGACGAAGGACGCCAAACTCGAGATGGTCCCGCTGCGCAAGGATCGCCTGGTCCTGATCTGCCATCCCCTCCATCCATTGGCCGCCAGGACTTCGGTGAAGCTCACGGAATTGAACCGTTCGAAGTTCATCAGCTTCGAGCCCGACATCCCGACGCGGAAGGCGATCGACAAGCTTCTCAAGGAAAGCAACGTGGAGGTCACCAGCGTGATGGAGTTCGACAACGTCGAAACCGTGAAGCGCGCGGTCGAGATCGATGCCGGCATCTCCATCGTGCCCCAGGGAACCGTCAGCCAGGAGGTCGCGGCCAAGACGCTCGCCCAAGTCCATATCGAAGGGCCCGAGCTCTACCGGCCGCTGGGCGCGATCCACAAGAAGAACAAGGTGCTCAGCCCCGCGATGAAGCAGTTCCTCAGCCTCCTCAAAGCCGACGTCGCCCCCAAGGTGTGAGTCGAAATCAGCGGGTGAAAGGGATCGTTTTCTCAATCCGCACGGCACCCTCCGCATCGATCAACTGCACCTGCACGGAAGGACCTTGGGGCCGCCAATCGATGGAGATCATCCCCACGTTGTTGCCGTGGTAGGTGGTGCCCTCGCGGTAACGGTTCGGGGTCGGGGTGCCGCGTTTGTGCTCCTCGGTCAGCGCGCTCGAGGTCAAATCATGGAGCGCATAACCATCCGGCCGATCAAGGCGGGAGAGCTCGGCCCAGTGCCGGTCGCCGCTGATGAAAAGGACGCCGTTCGCCCGCGTCTTCTCCAGCAGAGCCAGCATGCGCCGCTTCTCGCCGGGAAGATTCGCCCATGCCTCCGCACCGCTGAATTCGGAGATGAACTGGATGCTCGACGCGATGAGGCGAAGCTCCGCTGGAACACGAAGCTGATCCTCGAGCCACTTCCATTGGGCCGGTCCGAGCATCGTCACGC
>JAYUUX010000217.1:0-2914 GCA_043754645.1 Verrucomicrobiales bacterium
TTCACCGGCAAATCGCGCGGCTTCGCGTTCGTGGAGTTCTCGTCGCCCGAGGAGGCGGCCAAGGCGGTCGAGATGTTCCACAACGTTGAATTCCAAGGCCGCCCGCTCACGGTCAACATCGCGCGGCCCCGTGAGGAACGCGCTCCTCGTGAAGGCGGCTACCGTGGTGGCCGGGGTGGTGATCGTGGTCCGCGCGGAGGCGATCGCGGAGATCGTGGCGGTGGACGCGACGGATACTGAGTTGCTTTCGACCCGTGGATTCCTTCGCAAAACGGACCGGGCTACCGGTCCGTTCTGCGTTTAAGGGAATATCGGTTTGACACTTCCAAGCCGCGACAACTAGCGTCCTCTCAAATAACCCGTATGTCAGAGAACACTCCTTCTCCGTCCGGTGGCGCCGTGCCCCCCAAGCCTGCTGAAGCCAGCAAGGTCCAACCCAAACAGGCCACTGTCCGGATCGCCCTCCCGCCCAAGCCGGCCGGTGGTGGTGCCACGATCCGTCTGCCAACAGCGGCCCCGGCCGCGGCCCCGGCCGCTCCTGCCCCGGCGTCCGCGGGTGCCACGGTTCGCCTGCCAACGGCTGCTCCGGCCCCTTCCTCGTCTGCTCCGGCCGCCCCGAGGCCGCCGGCTCCGGGCGCATCTCCGATGTCCGTGGCCAAGCCGGCTCCGGCCCCGACAAAGTCTGCCGCGCCGTCTGCTCCCGTCGCCCAGAACAAGTCTGTCCGTTCCTCCTCAAGCTCCGTGTCGGGTGTGGACAAAGCCCTGAGCGTGGTTGCTATGATTGCGACCTTGGCGGGTCTCGGCGTGGTGGCCTATCTCGTCTGGGGTCTTCCGACGACGTTGTAACCGATCCCTGATCCTATCCCCATGGCATCCGCCAACGTCCTGACCCTGACCAAGGAGAACTTCGACGCCGAAGTCATGAAGTCCACCGTGCCCGTGCTCGTGGACTTCTGGGCTGAGTGGTGCGGTCCTTGCAAGATGATCGCACCTGTTCTCGACGAGATCGCGGCCGAATATCTCGGCAAGGCCAAGGTCGGAAAGATCAACGTCGACGAGCAGTTCGAGCTGGCCCAGAACTTCCGGGTTTCCTCGATCCCGATGCTGCTCGTGATCAAGAACGGCCAGGTGGTCGACCAATTCGTCGGTGCCCGTCCGAAGTCCGAATTCAAAGCCAAGCTGGACAAGGCCCTTTGACGTCGATGGAACGTCGCCATGCCGTTCCTCGTCCTCCCCAATCAGTTTGAACGCCGCGCCGAGTTGTTTCATCAGCTCGGCGCTTTGCTTTCGGCCGGTCTTCCGGCGATCCAAGCGCTCGAACACCTCGCCAAGAATCCGCCCGCTCGCGCCTTCCGGCGGCCGTTGCAGCGCGTGCTTGAACGGATCGCGCAGGGCGACACGTTCAGTGGCGCGCTTCGCGGCGCGGATACTTGGTTGACCGTCTTCGACCTTTCCTTGATCGAAGCGGCGGAGCAGAGCGGGAGGATGGATTCCACCTTCAAGATGCTGGCCGGCTACTACCGGGACCGGGCGACACTCGCTCGCAAGATCATCTCCGGCTTGTCCTATCCGATCCTGGTGCTCGCGTTCGCGCTGCTGATCTTCCCCCTGGATTTGTTCCAAGGACTATTCCTTAGGGGCGAGGTTCTACCGTTCGTCCTCAACAAAGCGTTTTTCTTCGGCTTAATCCTAGGGGTTCCGATCCTGATCATGAGCCTGCTTCAGCAGAAAACGGCGGAACGGTTCCGGAGCGCGATCGAGTCGTTCTGCCGGGTGATTCCGATCCTCGGCGGCACGATGCGTGACTTGGCGTTGACCCGTTTTACTGCGGCGCTGGGCGCGCTCTTAAGTGCCGGAGTTCCTGTGTTGGGTGCTTGGGAAGTTGCGGCGCGCGCCAGCGGATCACCGAGACTCATCCGGACCATCGCAGGATTTGCGGAAGGCTTTGAGCTCGGGAAAACCCCGGCCCAGCTGGTGACCGAGTCGGGCGAGTTTCCCGACCTGTTCTGCAACCTCTACGCGTCCGCCGAGATCAGCGGGCAGCATGACCAGACCCTCGAACGTCTCCACGCCTACTACAACGGCGAGAGCATCCGGAAGCTGTCGATGCTCGCCGAGTGGACTCCGAGGGTGGTCTACATCGCCATCGTCATCTACGTCGCGTTCCAGATCATCAATTTCTACACCGGCTACTTCAGCAACATCGGCAACCTCTCCTAGCAGTTCATCGATCCGCCATGTCCCTTCGCCGTCTCGATCAGATCCTTTCCAGCTGCGGCTACTGCACGCGCAGTGAAGCGCGCGATTGGTTGCGTGGCGGTCGCGTGACGGTTGACGGCCAACCCGCCTCGAAACCGGATTTCAAGGCGGACCCGACCAAGGTCCTCGTCGATGGAAAAGCCATCGAAGCGCCGGATGGTCTGCTGGCGATCTACCACAAACCCGCCGGCCTAGTTTGTTCCCGGGACGAACGGGAGGGTGCTTCCATCTACGGAGCGTTGCCGGCGTTGTGGTCGGAACGGAACCCGCCGGTGACGTCGATCGGCCGCCTCGACAAGGACACGACCGGACTCCTCTTCATCACCGACGTCGGCGACCTCGTCCAACGGTGGACATCCCCAAAGCACAAGGTGCCCAAGATTTACGAAGTCACGGTAGACCGCGACCTGCCTGCCGGCCTTGGCGAGCTCTTCGCCTCCGGAACGCTCCAGTTGGAGGATGAAGACAAGCCATGCCTGCCGGCCAAGCTGGGAATCACCGGTCCGCGTGTGGCCCGCTTGGAATTGATCGAAGGAAAGTTCCACCAGGTGAAGCGCATGTTCGCCAGCCAGGGATGCAACGTCGTCCGGCTTCATCGCAGCCGATTCGGCGACTTCGACCTGACGGGCCTCGCGGAAGGCCAGTGGCGATTGCT
>JAYUUX010000218.1:0-20969 GCA_043754645.1 Verrucomicrobiales bacterium
CCGGCTTCGGCCAAACCTATGATCGCCCGCATCCTCGCCCTTTCACTCGCCGCGTCCTCGACCCTGGTCGCAACCGACTGGCCGCGTCGAGCGCGACGACAGAATCCTTGTCGCCAACCGCGCTTCCCATTGTGAACGCCCGCCCGTCGGCGATGACCACACCCGAGAAGCCGGTTCCGACCGAGGCTTTCCACAGTTGTTTCGGGCCGTCGGCCGAGAAGGCGGCCTTCCAGGCGGTCTCGGTGGAGATGCCGTTGTGCGAAGGCCCCCGGCGTTGCGGCCAGTCGGTTGCGACCAGGGTCGAGGACGCGGCGAGTGAAAGGGCGAGGATGCGGGAGATCATAGGTTTGGCCGAAGCCGGCGGAAGCTAGCGGGTGAATTCAGGAATTCCAGTGGCAGATGCGCGGCGCGCGGTTTGCCGGAGGATGAAGGCGTTTCGCGGATCACGCTTCCCGCGTCCCGATGCCGCTGCTACAACGCCGCGCATGATTGATCCGCTGCTGAAGCTCCTCCGCGATAACGCCGCCCTGAAGCCCTCCCAGTTGTCGGGCATGCTCGGGCTGCCCGAGGCCGAGATCGTGGCCAAGATCAAGGACTACGAGGCCGGGCAGGTCATCCTCGGCTACCGCACGGTGCTGAACGAGGAGAAGCTCGGCATGGAACAGGTGCGCGCCGTCATCGAGGTGAAGATCACGCCCGAACGCGACGGCGGCTTCAACCGCGTGGCCGAACGCATCGCCAAGTATTCCGAGGTCACCTCCTGCTACCTCATGTCCGGCGGCTACGACCTGCTCGTCATCATCGAGGGCCGCAACCTGCGCGACGTCGCGACCTTCGTCGCCGAGAAGCTCGCCACCATCCAGGGCGTCGTTTCCACCGGCACCCACTTCATGCTCAAGCCCTACAAGGAAGCCGGCGTGCTCATGAACCAGGAACGGAACGAAGAACGCCTCGCCGTCTCTCCCTGAACCCCGCCGGCCTCCGGAATCCGGGATCTGGCATCCGGGATCGGATACCTGATACCAGATGCCGGATGCCCGATACGCCATGCCCGAAATCTACCGCTTCAACTACCGCGTGACCTACGCCGACTGCACCGTTGGCAACCACGTTTACTACGCGCGCTACCTCGACATTCTCGAAGCGGCGCGCGGCGAATTCTCCCGTTCGCTCGGCGCGCCGCTGCTCCAATTGCAGGAGGCGGACACGTTCTTTCCCGTGATCGAAGTGAACCTGCGCTACAAGGGCATGGCCCGCTACGACGACATGCTCACGGTGGAAGTGTGGCTGACCGAGGCCGGCAAGGTGCGGCTCAACTTCGCCTACCGCATCCTTTGCGGCGACAAGCTGCTGCTCGAAGGCTCCACCTGCCACGTCTGCACCGGAATGAATGAACGCCCGAAACGGTTGCCCGACGGAATTGCGGAGAAGCTCCGGCCCTACGTGGCGGCGCCGGTTGCCTGAAGCGTGGGGACGCGGGTTCATCCTCGAAGGGCGCGAAGGAACGCGAAGAAGGCCAAGCCGGGTAGCCGATCCAAAGCGCCGGCTACGAAGGCCACCCGTCTGGTAGGGCGAAGGCTCCCGCCGAGCCTATGTAGGCCGCGCGTCCTCGCGCGGCCAGGAGGTGCTCCAGCGCAATGGGCGCGGAGAAACACCCGCTGGCCGGGCACGGATGCCCGGCCTCCGGATTCGTCCGGCGCCACGGGCTTTCACGGTTTCAAGTCACGCCAGGCCGAAGCTCTCCAGCCGCGATGAACTCGGGCCGGACCAAACTCGAATCTTGCCCAAGCCGCGCCGGCCCCTTAACTCCAACAAACATGGGAATCGAGGGGGCCAGCCGATCTCATGCCGAAACATGCTCACCATCACACCACGGAGCGGAACTCTTGCGCAGAACATCGGAGCAGTAGTTCGCTTCGATGACGGCGAGGTGTGATTGAGCGACTATCGGACGATGCGGGCCGCCGATGGCAGCGTGCGCTTTCAAATCACGAACACCTTTCTTCCTGGCGCTGATATTCTCATCGATGGAACGCGCCATCCGCTCGTCCGGTTTCGCGGATTTCTTGGCGGCCGGACAATCCTCCTGCTTGGTGAAACCGAAGTGGAGGTCGAAGAGAAAAGATTGCCGAGGAAGGTGCAGATTTCGTTTGGACGATGGAGTGCAGAGTATGCCGAGGATACTTTCGCCATGACAGTCGACGTGCGTAGAGAAGAGCCTGAATTCCCCTTTGTGCTGGCCGGCGCTCATCAACTGTGGGCAGCGAAGAGCGGATCATGAAAGGAAGCTGGGCTACCCAGGGTCGCTGAGCTTGGCTCGTTGATATGGCTTCTGGCCTGATATTCTTGGCTCGTGTTCCCAAACCAGCTGCGGAGCAGCGGAAGACAGTAGCCCCGGGCGTGAGCCCGGGGTTGGTTGGGCAAGAAGAGCGAGCTCCGGAGGAGCGGCAGAAAGGCGTCTTTCGCTCCTCCGGAGCTTGGCGGACATCGGGAGCATCCAACCCACAGCTCACGCTGTGGGCTACTTTCTAGCGCACCTCCGGTGCTCGGAAGCTGGGCGCGTTCTCCTTCTGGATGGATCACCTTGCCCGGACATGAAAGCGTCCCGCAGACATGTTGCCGGATTTCACCGCCTTTCAATGGACGCTCGCCGTCGTTGCCGCCATCGGCATCGGCGTGTCGAAGAGCGGGCTGCCGGGCATCTCCCTCCTGCACGTCGTCATCTTCGCCAACCTCTTTCCCGGCCTCGCCTCCACCGGCGTCGTGCTGCCCATGCTCGTCGCGGGCGACATCGGAGCCGTCATCCTCTTCCGCCGGAATGCGCAGTGGCCCCATGTCATCCGCACCCTGCCGCCGGCCGTGTTGGGCGTGGCCATCGGCTGGGCCATAATGCGTTGGGCCCAGCACGCGCAGGTTCCGGCGGCGAAGTTTAATCCCGTCATCGGCGGAATCGTGCTGACGCTCGCGCTGGTCCAGCTCGCGCGCTACTTCCGGCCCAACCTGTTTGCAGGACTGCCGCACAGCCGAGGCTTCGCGTGGACGATGGGGCTCGTCGCCGGGATCACCACCATGCTGGCCAACGCCGCCGGGCCCGTCATGGCGCTGTATCTCCTCGCGGTCGCGCTGCCGAAAGACGCCTTCGTCGGCACGAGCGCGTGGTTTTTTCTACTCATCAACTGCATCAAGGTCCCCTTCAGCGCACAGCTTGGGCTCATCTCTTTCCCCACGCTCGCCTTCAACGCCCTGCTGGTGCCGGTCATCGTCTGCGGCCTCTTCCTCGGACGGACGGTCGTTGCGCGCATCCCGCAGAAGGTCTTCGACACGCTTGTGCTGGTCTTCGCCGCGATCGCGTCGGCCAAGCTGCTGGGAGCGTTCTGAAAGCAGCATTCGTGGAGGAGAACCACGCCGAACAAGGGTAGGACGGGCTTCCAGCCTGCCCAATGGAGTCTTATGAGAGGATACCTGTTCCCTTCGTATCCACTTGGCGTTCGGGGCAGGCGAGATGCCTGCCCTACCTTGCCGAACGGCGGTGTTGGGACGGGTGCCGTCTACCGGTTCGGCACCGTGGTCGCGGAACCGGCCGGCCGGACTTCGGGATGATTGATGCGCCCGCCGAGATTGGCGGCGCGGCCCATCATCAGCGTGGTGGCCAATCCGAGGACGAGAACCGTGCCGAGAATCCACGACGGCGTGGGACGTCCTTTGCGGCCGAGAACCAGCGCGACCGCCGAGGCGATTCCCAGGAGAAACACGGCCGTCGTCGCCTGGTCGGCGGATTGTTCGTGGGCGGTCACGAACTCGCTGACCGGCCGGAGCCGTTCGACCGCTTCCTCCGAGGCGAAGTCGCCGGTGAACTTCAGCGCGATGGCCAGCACGGCGAAACCGGTGAACCACCAGAGCGCGGTCCGGGTGACATCGCGGCTCTTGTGGACGCAGCCCCATATGAGGAGGAGCAGAAGGAACGGCGCGCCGACGACGGGAATGTGGTTCAACGCGAGGTGCAGATGGGTCCAACTCATGCGGGAGACGATTGCCCACTGGCGGCAAAATGCCAGTCGTTCGCTTGACGGAATGTCGGATCAACCGTTCGGGCCGGCGGCCCGATCCCTGAGGTGCTTCAGCTGCTCCGAGATCTGCGCAATCCCATGGTTGATCTGCCTCAAAGTCACGCGCCGGTTGAAGTGGACGAGCAGCAGCGTCGCCAGCATCGCACCAGACAGCACGACGAGGGCGACGGCTATGGCCAGCACGCCCTTCACGACCACGTAGTTCATCGTGAAGTGGATGGCCAGGGCCTGTTCCGTCGGCATTTTCCCGGCGTCTAGTGATCCGCCGGTTGCATTGGTCCGGGAGTGGAGATGCCCGGACATGCCGTAGTCGCTGAGCATCTGTTTCTCCTTCGGTTCATAGAAGACGGAGTAGCAGACGAGCACGCCCACGCTCGCCAGCACGGCTATGATCCAGAAGACGACGGCCGTGGCCGTGAGCCATTTCAGCAGGCGCTGCTGGCGGTGGATGGCGTTCATCACGGCGTCTCCCGCTGAATCTGTCGGAGTTCTTGGTCTGGTTGAATCGGTGTTCATTTCATTTTCCTTCCAGGGCGCGGCGAAGCGCGCGTTTTGCGTAGTGGATCCTCGACCGGACCGTGCCCAGCGCGGCGCCGGTCACCCGGGCGATCTCCTCGTAGCTCATGCCCTCCACGAAGCGGAGGAGCAGGGCTTCGCGATGTTCGGGAGGAAGTGCCTGCACCTTCTCACGGACCGCCTCGGCATCCACCGACTCCTCCTCGTCGGCATCAGTGAAAGGTTCGTTCTCGGCCAGCTCTTCGAGCGGCCGGATCTCGATACGGTTTCGCCGAAATTCGCGGCACACGCGGACTCGGGCGATGCTGAAAATCCAGGACCGGAAAGCTCCGGCATCCTCCAGCCTGGGCAGTGAGCGGTAGGCCGCGAGCCAGACATCCTGCAGCAGATCGTCCGATCTCTCCTGCTGGCTCCCCAGCATCCGGCTGATGAAGAAACGGAGCCGGGGCGAATGCAGCTTCAACAGCTCCTCAAACGCGGCGGCGGCGCCGATCTGGCTTCGCACGACGAGTGAAAGCTCGTAGGCATGTTCGATGTTGTCGGCCACGGTGGAATCCAGTTCTCACAGGATACGTGTCCGGCGGCGGTGAAAAAGTTCACGAAGAGTTCGTCTCCTTTTTGCCGAACGCGGCACAGGGCCGGTCCCGTGGTCACTTGAGTGCGGCCAAAGCGATGCCGCCGCACTCGCGACACACGGATGCGTTCCGGGTGAACTGGGTTTCGCAGCGCGGACACTGCTGCGCGTGGGACGGGTCGGTCGGGGCGGCCGGCTTGAGCAGGTCTTCAGCGGCGATGCTTTGCCCCTTCAGAAAAAGGTCGACCGCGTCCCGTTGAAGAAGGCGGAACGCGCTCACGATCTCCGACGATGCCGCGTCGCCCGGAGTCGCGGGCAGGAGGGGATGGTTCAGGTCATGCCACCAGCCGCGCGCCAGCGGCGTGAACGATTCCTTGTCCAACAGATGCGCGGCAACCGCGAGCGGATGGAAGCCCTCAAGCAACGATCGCGACAGGATTGCCGGAGCTCTCATGGCGACAAGCGGCGCCATGAAGCACAGCAGAGTCAGGCGAAAACGATCGTCGTCCGCGGTGGGATAGAGCTGACGGTGCAGCTTGCGGAGCTTGGCGGTGATCAATCCGGTCTGGAGAAAGAGCGCGGGAAGGATGAACCACAGCGCGGGCAACCAGCCGAAACGCCAGATGGTCACGGGACACAGGACGAGAAGGAAGGCCGTCAGGATCAGGGAGGCAGTGCGCAGGAACGTCGTGGAACGTTCGAAGGCCTCCCGCGTTTTTTCGAGGCGCTTGAGGTCGAGGCTGTCCGCGATGACGGAGCGGATGAGTGCGGGCCGCTCGGCATCGTCCGCGGCGGACAGCTGGCGGAGGAGTTTGGCCAGTTCGTGGGCTTGGTGGACCGAGTCGCCTTCGCAGAAGACGTCGCCATTGAGCCGGAGCTTCCGTTCGTCGGCCTGGATGTCCTTCAACGCGGACCAGCCGATGGACTTGCCGGAACGCTGGAGCGTCGTCGTGCCCGCAAGCACTTCCGTCTGGAAGGCGGCGACTCCCCCGTCCGACAACGCGAGAGGAAGGGGCTTGGCGGCGAAGACCTCGGTGAACGGGGGAAGCGGACTGACGAAGACGAATCCTCCGCGGCGGTTGCCGGCTGTGCCGCCGGGCTGGACCCAACCGAAGCGCCGTCGGAGGTCCTTCCGGAAAAGGAGCGTCCCGTGGGAGAGCCACAGGACGCCTTCGAGGAGATGCAGGACGACGAGCGCGAGCAGGAGCGATTCGCGGTCGCTCATGGTCAGCTGTCGGAACGTTTGGAGCCGGTGCCGAAGGAGAGGAGCTTCTTGATGCCGACCGCAACGGCCACCACCCCGGCGATGATCAGCTTGAAGAACTTCTTGAAGAACACGCCGAGCGTGGCGAAGAACCCGAGCTTGTAGCCGACGGCCGCCGCGCCGCCGAGGACGAGCGCGCCGAGGCCGTATTCCGCGATCTTGTCGCCCGATTTGAACTCCGAGTAGGACTCGCCGGACTTGTAGGAGAAGTTCTTCAGCACTTCGCGGAAGCTCGGCATGGACTTGTCCACGGACTCGAGGCTGTCGATCAACGTGACCTCGGTGACCCCGTTGCGGCCGAGGACGCGGACGTTGTAGTTCACGAACTTGCTCCCGCGGCTCTCGGCGAGGACGGACCATTCCAGGTTCTTGGTCTCGTCGTTGAAGTTCGGCTTCACGTGCCATCCGACGATCGAGATGGGGGGCTGGCCGTTTTCCTTGCGGTATTCGTTCCCCTTCTCGTTGCCGGCCTTGATCGACTTTAGGAGCTTGTCGGCGTCGAGCTTGTTCTTCTCGTCGTCCTTCACGTAGCCGACGTCGTCGAACTCGAAGATCACCCACCATCCCTCGGCCTTGTTTTCGATGACGCCCAGTTCACGGCCGGTCGAACGGTTTCCGGTCAGGACGAGCAGCCGTGCGGCATCGGCGGATTCAAGGAACCGGAACCCGTCGGGAACCTCGATCAGCGCCCGGCCTTTGAGGTCGCCCTTGGTCGGACCGAGTTTCCATCCCAGCTTCTCGGCCGGATGCTCGCTTTTCGCCTTCTCACCGGAGGCATCGGCTCCATCTGCAGCCCTCAACGGATTGGAGGCCAGGAGCAGGCTGGCGGCGCACAGAACGACGCTGAAAACCGGCAGGGGGAATGGGAATAACCTCATGGCCGACGGTTAAACACGGGCATTCGCGGCCGGTCAAGTGACGTTTCCAAGCCGGAGCCAGCCCCCACCGGGCTTGGTCGACGGACCGCTGCACGGGTCCGGCACAACTTGGCAGATCCGCTTCCGCTATTGGCAGGATTCGCAGGTGCCGCCGTTGCGCATGGCTTCGATGGAGCAGGCGTTCTTCTCCTCGGCGGTGAACTCCCGCTTCGGCACGTCGGCGACCTGCTGCGCGACGGCTCCGGCCCGGGCGTTGTCGCGGTGGGCGGAGTCGATGGCGCTGCGGTTGAGCGTGCGGAGGTAGTAGGTGGTCTTTAGGCCGCGCTCCCACGCTTCCCGATAGACGAAGCTCGCGGTGCGCGCGTCGTTGTCGGCCAGCCAGAGGTTCGTGCTCTGCGCCTGGTCGATCCATTTCTGCCGGACGGCGGCGCACTGGAGAATCCACGTGGGCGCGATCTCGAACGCGGTCTTGTAGAGGCGTTTCAGGTCGGCGGGCACGCGGTCGATCTGCTGGATGCTTCCGTCGTGGCTCTTGAGCTCGGAACGCATCTCGTCGTCCCAGAGTCCGAGGGCCATCAAGTCGCGGATGAGCAGGTCGGTCGTGCGGATGAAATCGCCGCTGAGATTCGACTTGGTGTGGATGTGTTTATAGACCGGCTCGATGCACGGCGTGGTGCCGAGGATGTTCGAGATGGTGGCGGTGGGCGCGATGGCGAGGCAGTTCGAATTGCGCATGCCCTGCTTGGCGATGCGTTCGCGGAGGGACTTCCAGTCGAGCCGCGCGGTGCGGTCCACGAGGAGCGAGACGCCGCGTTCGTGTTCGAGCAGCGCGAGCGTGTCGAGCGGCATGAGGCCGCGGTCCCACTTCGAGCCCTTGAAGCTGCTGTAGGCGCCGCGTTCCTTGGCCAGGTCGGAGCTGGCTTCGTAGGCGTAATAGGCGACGGCTTCGATGATCTCGTCGTTGAAGGCGACGGCCTCGGCGGAATCGAACGGCACGTGCTTCGCATAGAGCGCGTCCTGCAATCCCATCACACCGAGACCGACGGGCCGGTGCCGGAGGTTCGAGGTCGCGGCGGCTTCGACGGGGTAGAAGTTCAGGTCGATGACGTTGTCGAGCATCCGCATGACCGTGCTGACGGTGGAGCGGAGTTTGACGTGGTCGATCGCGCCGGCGGGCGTGAGATGCTCGCCGAGATGGATCGACGCGAGGTTGCAGACCGCGACTTCCTCCATCGAGGTGTTCAGCGTGATCTCGGTGCAGAGGTTCGAGTTGTGGATGACGCCGACGTGGTCCTGGGGTGAACGCACGTTGCACGGATCCTTGAAGGTGATCCACGGATGGCCCGTCTCGAAGAGCGCCTCGAGCATCTTCTTCCAGAGCGCGAGGACGCGGACCTTGCGGGAGAAAAGTTTGCCGGAGTCGGCCTGCGCTTCGTAGTGGCGGTAGCGTTCCTCGAAAGCGCGGCCGTGGAGTTCCGGGAGGTCCGGCGTCTCGTTGCTGCGGAAGAGCGTCCACGTCGCGTCCTTGGGCAGGATGCCGTCGGCGATGCCCTTGAGGCGTTTCATGAACAGGTCGGGGATCCAGTGCGCCGTGTTCATGTTGTGGGTGCGGCGGCGGTCGTCGCCGGTCTCCTTGCGGAGATCGAGGAAGTCCTCGACGTCCGTGTGCCAGAGCTCGAGGTAGCTGCAGAGAGCGCCGGGGCGTTTGCCTCCCTGGTTCACGGCGAGCGCGATGTCGTTGCTCACTTTGAGGAACGGAATCACGCCGCTGGACTCGCCGTTGGTCCCGTGGATGTGGGAACCGGTCCCTCGCACGGCGGTCCAGGAACAGCCCAGTCCGCCGGCCCATTTCGAGAGCATGGAAAAGCGCCGCCATGTCTCGGTGATGTCCTCGATGCTGTCGCCGCAATAGA
Source organism: Verrucomicrobiales bacterium (assembly GCA_043754645.1). Lineage (GTDB taxonomy): Bacteria > Verrucomicrobiota > Verrucomicrobiia > Limisphaerales > CANJSG01 > CANJSG01. The sequence continues at coordinate 9,213 of JAYUUX010000218.1, forward strand.
GCAGGTAGCAGCTGGAAAGCTGGCTGGTGGGCGTGCCGGAATTGAAGAGCGTGGGCGTGGAGCTGCACGCGCGGCGGGACTTGTAGACCTGGTAGAACTCGATGGCGCGGCGTTCCTTCTCCGACTCCTGCAGCGAGAGCCCCATGGCCACGCGCATCCAGAAGATCTGCGGGGCTTCGAGACGCTGCTTGCGGTTGGTCACCACGTCGGCGCGGACATGGATCAGATACCGGTCGTAGAGCGTCTGCAGGCCGAGGAAGTCGAACGCGAGGTCGGCGTAGGGATCGAGCGCGTCGGCCAGTTTGGCCAGGTCGAAGGCCGCGAGTCGCGCATCGATCCGGCCGGCTTCGATGCCGCGGGGAATGGCGGCGATGAACGCACGACGATGGGCCTCCTTGAGCCGGGCCATGCCGTCGGCGACGCACCAGGGAAGGGTTTCCTCGTAGATAAACGTGAGCAGGATGCGGCCGGCAAAGAACCGGCTGTCGGCGTCGAGATCGAGGAGCGACTTGGCGTTGAGCACCACGGTGTCGCGGCGCTCGGAGACCGAGAGATCCAACGACACGCTGCGGAGGAGGCGTTCGGCGAGTTGGTCGTGATCGAGCGCGAGCTGCAGTCCAAGCCGCGCGAAGGCGACGCGGGCGCGCACATCGGCCAGCAGTTCAGCGGGCACCAGCTCCGGTTGTTCGGGCGCGGGATGCTGGCGGACGGCCTCCACTTCGCGCAGCGCGACCCGGCGGGCGCGTTCGCGGGCGTGGGCCAGGGCGACCTTCGGATGGCCGAGCTCGATCAGCAGATCCTCGACGAGCGCGCAAAGATCCTCGTGGTGGAGGAGCGAGGGCTTCTCCTGCCGCAGGCGGAATTCCACTTCGGCCCGGAGCTGTTCGGGAAGGTTGCTCGCCGGAGCCGCGGCGATGATGCAGGCCCGTTGGACGGCGTCCTCGATCTTGTCGCCTCGCCACGGGACGATCTGTTCGGGTGTGCCGGGCAGGGCGGGTTCGATGATGCGGGGCAGGTCCGGCAGGGCGTCGGCGACGGCGGGAAAGAGTTCGGTCGTGGGCATGGCAGGGATGCGGCTTGGGGTCTGGCGTCTCGGAAAAGGGTGGGCTTCGGCCTCCGTGGTTGGCTTCGCTTCGTTCAGACGAGGTCGTCTTCGGCGGTGTTCTTCACGCTGCCGCTCGTCTGGTATTCGGTCACGCGCGTCTCGAAGAAGTTCTTCTCCTTCTTGAGGAAGATGACTTCGTCGAGCCACGGAAACGGGTTCACCGTCACGGTGCCGAGCGGATCGAGCCCGAGGCTCGTCAGGCGGCGGTCGGCGTTGTAGTCCACGTAGTCGAGGAACTCCTTCTGCGTCATGCCGACGCCGTCTTCCGGCAGGCAGTCGCGCACGAAGTCCTTCTCCAGCGCCACGCCCTCGCGCATGAACGCGCGGAGCTCCTCGCGGAAGTCGGCCGTCCATATCAGCGGGTTTTCGCGGATCAGCTCGGTCAGCAGGTAACGCCCGAGTGCGATGTGGTTGGACTCGTCGCGCAGGGTGTATTGGAACATCTGGCCGACGCCGGTCATCTTGTTCTGCCGGTAGAGCGAGAGGATCATGGCGAACAGGCCGTAGAACTGCGTGCCTTCCATGACCTGCGTGATGCCGAAGAGCGCCTTGGCGAACTTGCGCTGGTTCTCCACGACGGTGAGGTCGAGCCCGCGCTTCAGCTCGGGCATGTGGCGCGTGATGAACTCGTTCTTCGCGCGGATGCTGGGGATGTCGTTGAACTTGGCGGTGACCTCGTCCTGGTCGATGTCGAGGCTGCCGATGATGTGCAGCAGCGAGTCCATGTGGATGGACTCCTCGGCGATCCAGCGCAGCACCGCGTGCTTGAGCTCGGCGGCGGTGAGGTTGTCCTCGATCGCATGCAGGACGCTGTCGCCCACGATGCCTTCGGCGGATGAGAAATAGCCGACGCCCATCTCGATGATCCAACGCTCCTTGGGCTTCAGCGCGCCCGAGTTCCACAGGGTGCAGTCCTTCGTCATGTCGATGACGTCCGGCTCCCAATGGTTTGCCTTCATCTGTTTGTAGATGCGGTAGGCCTCGGGATACTTCAGCGGAAGGACGTTCAGCTCCGGCGTGCGGGGACCGTTGATGACGCGTTTGGCGTCCTTCTTGGCGCGGGCTTTCTCGCGGTCGAGCCGGAAGGTCTTGCCGCGGAATTCATAGACGACGAACCGGCCATCCTCGCGTTCGGCGAAGTCGAGGGGATCCGGGGTGGTCGGGGCGACGGGCGCTGCGGGTTCGACGATGGCGTTCATGATAAATCTTTCCGCCGCGCACCAACGCGACACGGTGCGTGGATCGGCGAAAAAACGCCGTTCCCCACGCGGGCGATGACGAGACGCCCGCGGCTGGAAACGGCCAGCCCGATCGCCCCATCCGGTCCTTGGCGGGACCGTTGGTCCGGGCTACGGCCCGGACGGATGAGTGCGTGAAAGCAGGTCTTCTGGCTCCGGGGTCGTTCTACTCGGCCCGCCTTACCGATCCCGCTTGGGTCAGTGGCTTCAGAGGCTTTTCGTCTCCCGCTACAGCGGCGCAACCGCGCGGGATTGGGCCGTTTCCAGCCGCACCCGCTTCCCTATTCTCCTCCGACCGTGATCGGAGGCACTTTCACGCGTTTCCTACAACTAATGGTAGGCCCATCAAAGAACTGCCCTCGTAATGGATGACTGAACTCTTCAGGTCAAGGCGTCTTTCCCCCAGTTTTTGTCCGTAACTCTCGCTTGCTTTCGATGTTCGAAATCAGGCGCGCCTGAGGGCGTGGCCCCGCTTGCAATACACGCCCGGTTGGCGAGCCTTTCCGCATGTTCCTCCAAGGTTATCCAGGTCGCCTGCTCGGCACCGTTCTGGTCTGTCTGACCGCTCTCAAGGTGATCGGCGCGGTCGTTCCGGCTCCGCAGCGTTTCATCCAGGAAATCTCCCATCAAACGACCAACGTGGCGTCGCCCCAATTGATGGCGATCGTGGGCGGTAAACCAAAGGTGTTCGCTGGAGGCGCTTGGCTTGAGCGGGAAGGAGCGCGGTGAACAGAAATTGGAAAGGCATTGCGCTCGGATCGCGACGGCGATTTCGTCTTTCCCAACTCTGCCGGTGAACCCGTTTTTGCGCCGGCCATTCCTTGGCGCGAAGTCGTTCAAGTGATCCACGCAGGCTCGAATTCGTTCGTGGTCACCCGGTCCGTGCTGCTTCGTCGCTCCGGAGACCAGTCCAGTTCCGTGCCGCTGCCGCCAGGCGCAACAGTCCAGCAGATCGCCGCATCGCCTTCAGGCCAGCTCGTTCTCGCCTCCAGCCATGGACTGTTTCAACAGGCCGGCGCCGGATGGGAACCGATCCAACCGTTCGATTCCGGCGGACGGCTCTGGGCCGCGACCAACGTCCTCGGCGCGGCCTTCGATTCGTTCGGGCAGCTGTGGTTCGCCTCCAAGGCCGGCGTGGGTCGCCGCACCGCCACCGGTTGGAAGTTCTACGAGGGGCGCGACGGTCTGCCGTGGAACGAGTTTACCGGCATGGCCGCAGGACCTGATGGGATCGTCTGGTTTGGAACCCGCCTGGGCGCGATTCGATGGGAGGCCGGCGGTTTTCACTATCGCCAAGGCCCCCGCTGGCTGCCGCACGACGACATACGACAAGTGGCGGTGACGCCGGACGGCGATGCGTGGTTCGTGACGGCCGGTGGACTCGGCCGGATCGAACGGAGGTCCATGACCTTCGGGGAAAAGGCGGCCGTCTACGAAGGCGAGATCGAACGCTATATCAAGCGCACCCCGTTTGGGTTCGTCGCGGAAGTCGGGCTTGCAAGGCTTGGCGACAGGACGTCCGCCGTGACGCACGACACGGACAACGACGGGCTGTGGACGGCGATGTATGGCGCCGGTGAATGTTTCGCCGTCGCGGCCACCGGCGATCCGGCCGCGAAACTCCGGGCCAGGCAGGCCTTCGAAGCGCTGCGGTTTCTCCAGAAGGTCACCCAGGGCGGAACACCTGCGCCGCCGCGTGGCTATGTCGCGCGCACCGTGCGGTCGGCCGAACAGCCGGATCCCAATGTCGGCCGGATCGATCGCGACCGCGCCGAGCAGAAGGGGGATCGGATCTGGAAAGTCTACGAACCGCGTTGGCCACGGAGCGCCGATGGAAAGTGGTTCTGGAAGTCGGACACCAGCAGCGACGAACTCGACGGGCACTACTTTTTCTATCCGCTCTATTTCGACTTCTGTGCCGACACCGATCCTGAAAAGGACCGCGTGCGCGAAGTCGTCCGCGATCTGACGGATCATCTGATCACCCATGGCTTCAACCTCGTCGACCATGACGGCAAGACGACGCGGTGGGGATTCTACGGACCGCAGTCGCTCAACCTCGATCCCGACTGGTGGGGCGAACGCGGCCTGAAATCGCTCAGCATCCTCAGCTACCTCGCCGTCGCCCAGCACATCACCGGCGACGCCAAGTATGGATCGGTCGCCCGCGAACTGATCGATCGTCATGGCTACGCGCAGAATCTGATGTTCCCAAAGGTCCAGTTCGGTCCCGGCTCCGGCAACCAATCCGACGACGAGATGGCGTTCATGTGCTTCTACACTCTCCTGCGCTATTCGAAGGACGAAACGCTGAAGAACATGGCCCGCGCTTCCTTCTACGCCTACTGGCGGAACGAAGCGCCCGAGCTGAATCCGTTCTTCAACTTCGCCTATGCCGCGACCGCGGTCGGTGGCTCGGTCACGAGTGTATGGGGATCGCACGAAGTCGATCCGGGTCCGCGTTGGTTGGAGGATTCGATGGCGACGCTCCGTGGGTTCCCGCTCGACCGGATGAACTGGCCGTTGCGCAACAGCCACCGGCTTGACGTCGTGCCGTTGCGGCCCGAACAGGCCCGCGACCTCTTCAGCCAGCGTGACGAGACGCGCGGCCGCCTCGTCGACGGCCGGGTCATCCCGGTCGAGAACCGCTATTTCACCCAGTGGAACACGGATCCGTGGGCGCTCGACTCCGGAGGCGCGGGCAACGAACTCGCGTCCGGGTCCGTCTTCCTGCTTCCCTACTACATGGGCCTCTACCACGGGTTCATCGCCAAGCCGTGAGGCGCCGGAAATATTCTCGGGAGATTCCGTGTGAGCGATGGGCATGGCCTCGGTCTGAATCCACGAACACCCATGCCGTCCCTCCCCCAATCCATCCTCTGGCCCGCCTTCAGCGCGGCGGTGGTGTATGAGGCGACTTCATCCGGCCACTCTGTCGTGGGCGGAGCCAATGCATTCGGTAAAAACACCGCCGCGCTGAAGACGGGCCCGCCACGGAAACTCCGTGGCCCCGGAAATCCGCCAGGGGACTGAGATGGGGAAGCGGGACATCAGGACTGGATCAAGGCACGCGCGGCGGCGGCGGCCCGGTCCTCTTCCGATGCTCCTGTCGCCATCCAGACAGTGCGGCCTTCGGTCGGCCCAGAAGCCGGGGAGGCTGCGGAACCGCGTCCGCGCAACGAAGTGGCGGAGCCAACGCGAGTTTCGGTTGGTTGCAGCACTGCGGAGCCGTCGGGTGGGGACGACGTCCGCAGAGCCGAGGTGGCGGGCCTGGTCGAGCGTCGGCCAGGCCCTGCTTCCTTTGTGGCCGCGGTTCCGTTCGCCAAGTCGGCGGATCCGGGGCAACTTGCCCGTGTCCGAACCCGGCTCATGAACGGTCCTTCTTCACCCTTCTATCCGCCGCGGGCCCGCTGGTATTCGCGATGGCTCGGGAGGCTGGAATGCCTGTTCCCCTCGCTGCAACCGCGCTTGGTGTTCGCAAGCTCGCGGCTCGGCTGGAAGGGTTGGCTTGCCGGTGTCGTCGTGCCGGGCGCCGGGTTTTGGCTCGTCGGGCGGCCCGTGCTCGCCCGCTGGAGTTTCGGGATCCACCTGCTTCTCGTAACTCTCGGAATCGCGGCCACGGGTTTTCCCTTGGGAACGGGTGCGCTGGCATTGGCGGCTGGGGTTCATGCGGCCGGGCTCGTCTGCCTCGTCCACCGCGCGACGGTCGATCGCACCCTGCTGCTCCGCATCGGCTCCCTGCTCGCTCCGCTGCTCCTCTACTTCCAGGCCTGCCTTCTCGTCGGCGAACACCTGTTCCTCCCCCTGGACATCGGCGGCCAGGTCATCGTCGTGTCGCGGCTCACCGTTCCTGCGGATGTCCGCGTCGGCGATTTCATCGCGTGCCAGCCGGCCGAACGGCGGGTTCCGGGTTTTTCGATGGGCAGCGACTTCGAGGTCGGCGAAGTGCTCGCCTTGGGCGGCAGCCGGATCGAGTTTGGTCCGATGCATCTGCGGACGCGCGACGGCGTCCTCCCCTCGCGTTACGGCATGCCGGCGCAGGGAACGCTCGCGTTGGGCGAAAAGGTTTGGTTCATCTGGCCCACCGAGATAAACACACGACGGAATCCCGAGGTCGAATCACTGCTTCTCCAGGCCGCGCAGGTGCCCCATCGGGCGCTGGTCGGCCGGGCGTTCCGGCACTGGTTCGGACGGGCCCAGTCTTTGCCATGAGCCGCTTCATCAATCTGGAACTGGGCGACGAGTCGGAGAAACGATCGTCGGGCACCGCCTCCGTCTCGGACGAACGACGTTTCCTCGGCGACGCGGAAACAGCCTTCGCCCAGGCGCGCTTCGACCATGCGTTGCGCTGGTTCGCGCGCGTCCTCGAGTTCAACTCGTCCAACGTGGCCGCGTGGATCGGCCAGGTCCGTTCGTTGATCGAGTTGGGCGAGTTCCGCGAAGCCAGCATCTGGGCGGACAAGGCGATGGAGAAGTTTCCCCGCGAACCCGAACTCCTCGCCGCCAAGGGCGTCGCGCTCGCCCGCCTCGGAGATCTCGACGCCGCGGCCGCGTTCTCCGACGCGGCCGTTGAAGAGCGCTCCGACAGTCCCTACCTGTGGCTCGCTCGCGGCGACGTGTTTTTGGCGCGCAAGGATCCCGGCGCCGAGGACTGCATCTCCCGCGCCCTGGAAATGACCTCGGGCCAGTGGCTCTATGCCTGGCTCGCCGCCCGGATGAGGATGTTCTACCGGCAGTTCACCCTCGGGTTGAAACACGTCCGCCAGGCGCTCGAATGGAATCCGACGAACCCGCAGCTCTGGACCCTGGCGGCGCTCTGCGAGGTCCGCATCGGATTGGTCCAGGCAGCCGAGGCGTCGCTGGCAAAGGCCTTCGAGCTCGATCCGCACAGCGTGGACGCGCAGAACGTCCGGCGTGAACTGGGCAACCCCGGCGCGTTCCAACGGCTGGCCGGATGGTTCAAGCAGACCTTTCCAAAATGACGCCGAGCATCCTCGACCCGTATCTGGAGGCCGCGAAGGAATGCAGCGCTTCCGATCTCCACCTCGTCGCCGGCGTTCCACCGACCTATCGCGTCAACGGCGAGATCCTTCTGGCCGATGCCGACGCGCTGACCGAAGCGCAGTTGGACGAGATCGCCCGGGTGCTGCTGAACCCGGGGCAGCTCGCGAAGTTCGAGATCGAGTGGGAGCTCTGCATCTCCCGCCGCCATCCCGTCGCCGGTCGTATCCGGATCACGTTCTACCGGCGGAACGGACACGCCGAGATGAGCTTCAGGTTTTGCGGCGAGGCCGTGCTCGCCCGCGAAGACCTGGGTCTGCCGCCGCGCATCGACGATGTCGCGCGTAGGCCTTCCGGCCTGGTGCTCGTCACCGGCCCGACCGGCGCCGGCAAGACGACGACGCTCAACTACCTCGTCGACCTCATCAACCGCGAACGCCGCTGCAAGATCGTCACCATCGAGGACCCCATCGAGTTCGTTCACGAGAACAACCGCGCGATCATCGTCCAGCAGGAGGTGCTGACCGATGTGCATTCGTTCAACCGCGCGTTGATCCATGTGCTGCGTCAGGACCCCGATGTCGTCGTTGTGGGTGAGATGCGCGACCACGAATCCATCGCCACCGCCCTCACCGCGGCGGAGACGGGGCATCTCGTGCTCGCCACGCTGCATTCGCCAAACGTGTCGCTCGCGCTGGAGCGGATGATCGGAGTCTTCGAAGGCGCGGCCCAGCGGCAGATCGTGCTGCAACTCGCGAACAACCTGCAGGGCATCCTCGCCCAGGAGCTCCTCCCGTCGGTCGATCGGACACGGCGTGTTCTTGCCTACGAACTCCTCATCGCCACAAACGCCGTGAGGAACATCATCCGCGAAAACCAGCTCCACCAGCTGGACAACGTCATCCAGACCGGCCGGCGCGACGGCATGGTCCTCTTCGACGACTGCCTGCGCGACCTCTACACGAGGACGTTGATCAGCTTCGACACCGCCATGAGCCGCGCCCACATCCCGGAGCGCGTCAGCCGCAAGTCGGAATGACGCCGGGGGAACTCCGAAGTGCGAAGGCCAAAGGCCGAAGTTGCTCCGGCTTTTCCCTCCCGTCTTTCCGGCAACTCTGCCTGGGCTCCATCCTTCGATGTTGGGCGTTGAATGTTGGTTGTTCGATGTTTCCTGGGAAGATGCCTTTGGCCTTTGGCCTTCGCACTTCGTCATTCCCTCGCGTGATTCTTCCTTGCCGGAGCGGTCCAACGCTTGATGGATTCCCCCGACACAATCGTGGAGCCCCTGGAACCAACGGAAGTGCCCGCGGCACTCGCCGGCGAATTCGCCTCGGTCTACGAGGAGCATTCGCGCGCGATCTACTACCTGTGCCTCCGCTTCCTGTCGGACGATTCCCAGGCCCAGGACGCCACGCATGACGTGTTCCTGAAGGCTTTTCGCAAGCTCGGATCCTTTCGGCAGGAGGCCAACCTCCGGACCTGGCTCTACCGGATCGCCATCAACCACTGCCAGAATGTCCAGAGCTCGTGGTCCCGTCGGAACATCCATTCCACCGACGACGACGGGATGTTGGAGAACGCGGCGCCGCGGAGTGAGAGCCCGTTGCGCGTCCTTGAGACCAAGGAACTCGGCCAGCGCATCCAGAAATCTCTCGACTCCCTTCCCGAGGAATACCGGCTCATCCTTCTGCTCGTTGCCGACGAGCAGCTTTCGTATGAAGAGGTCGGCGAACTCACCGACCAGTCGGCCGACGCCATCCGCGGCAAGCTGCACCGGGCCCGGAAGGCCTTCAGCCAGCACTTCGCCAAAACCGCCTGACCCATGAATCCGAAGCACAACAAGCTCACCCAGAAGACAGGCGTCGAATCCGTTTCCCAGCAGAAGTCCGAGACCTCCGCCGCGCACGACTTCGAAACGCCGGAGGAGTTGCTCCGCTTCGACGCTTCCGGCCAGAAACCGCCCGAAGCGGTCGCGCGCCGACTGGCGGAATCGTTGGCGGGCGAGAAGCCATCGCCCTGGTGGAAGCGTCTCTTCGGGCGCGGATGATCCCCGGATTTGCACCCTCTGCTCGCAGTCCCTTCTCGCCGATCGCCCGGGATCGGCCCACCCTTCGGCCGTCACGAACCACGCTCCACGCCCAGACGCCATGTCCTTCGCCGAAGAACTTGAGACGCTCATCCGAGCCCGCTACCCGATCGTCTACATCACCACGAGCGAGGAACTGCGCGTGCAGCGGATCATCGAGGATGTCGGCGCGCGGCGCTCCAAGAAGGTCTTCGAGTGGACCTGCAGCTCCGGGCTCGCGGTCGCGGGCACTTCCATCCAATCGCAGAAGCCGCGCAACCCCGCGTCGCGCGATCCCCTCGTCGCCCTCGACCAGGTCATCGAGCAGGTCGAGCCCGCGCTTTTCATCTTCAAGGATCTCCATCCCTTCCTGACCCGCAGCCATGTCACCGTCATCCGGAGGCTGAAGGACATCGCGCTGAACCTGCGCAACAGCTTCAAGACCGTCATCCTCGTTTCGTCCGTCGTCGAGATCCCGCCCGAGTTGGAGAAGGAGGTCACCGTTCTCGATTTCCCGCTTCCTTCACGCGACGACCTCTCGGTCCTGCTGGACCAGATCCTCGTCGATCTCCGCCAGCACAGGCAGGTCGTCGTCGATCTCGATGCCGGCGGACGGGAACGCCTCATCCAGGCCGCGCTCGGCCTGACGCTCGGCGAGGCGGAGAACGTCTTCGCCCGCATCATCGTCAAGGACCAGCGTCTCAGCGGCGACGACGTCAACGAAGTGTTCGCCGAAAAGCAGCAGATCGTCCGCAAGAGCGGGCTGCTCGAGTATTGCGCGACGACCGAATCCTTCTCGACCGTCGGCGGCATGGCCGGGCTCAAGGACTGGCTGAACAAACGTTCCCTCGCCTTCAACGCCAAGGCCCGCGCTTTCGGCCTGCCGTCGCCGCGCGGCATCCTCATGCTGGGCGTGCAGGGCTGCGGAAAAAGCCTCTGCGCCAAGGCCGTCTCGTCCCACTGGCAGCTTCCGCTCCTCCGCTTCGACATGGGCCGCATGTTCGGCAGCCTCGTCGGGTCATCCGAGGAAAACGTCCGCCGCGCCATCGCCGTCGCCGAGTCCGTCGCTCCCGCCATCCTGTGGGTCGACGAGATCGACAAGGCCTTCGCCGGTTCCCAGGGCAGCGGCCACAGCGATGGCGGCACCACCGCCCGCGTCTTCGGGACATTCCTCACCTGGCTCTCGGAAAAGACCGCGCCGGTCTTTGTCGTCGCCACCGCCAACGACATTTCCCAGCTCCCGGCCGAGCTTTTGCGCAAAGGACGGCTCGACGAGATCTTCTTCGTCGACCTGCCAGGTCCGGAGGAACGTGCGGAGATTTTCGGAATCCACATCGTTCGCCGGGGCCGCGAACCCGGCCGGTTCGATCTGCCGGCCCTGGCCGAAGCCAGCCCGGGCTTCAGCGGCGCCGAGATCGAAGAGGCCATCAACAGCGCGCTCTACGACGCCTTCTATTCCGGCGAAGAACTCGCCATGGCGCACCTGCTTGAGTCGCTGCGGCAGACTGTTCCCTTGGCCAAGACAATGGACGAACAGATTTCCCGCCTTCGCACTTGGGCCGATGGCCGGGCGCGCAACGCCTCGGCCATGCCGGGACAGGCTCATTAGACCGGAACGACGCAGTTGGACGTATGGACGGCTTCCAGCCTGCCCAGTGCTGCCCGTGGTTTCCGCACCGGCCGACGTCCTGACCCGCCCGCAAGCGCAGCGGTGATTCGGGCCACTGCGCGAGACCGAGGATGCCCGGCCTACGGGAACTAAAAAGGCGGACCCGGTTGCCCGGGTCCGCCTGTTTGATTCTGTGTTCCAGCGAGGGAACGGCCGGACTTAGTAGTCCATGCCGCCGCCGCCGTGGCCGCCATGACCGCCGGGAGCTGCAGGCTTGTCCTTCTCCGGGAGCTCGGTGATGAGGCACTCGGTGGTGAGGAGCAGGCCGGCGATGGACGCGGCGTTCTGGAGGGCGGAGCGGGTGACCTTCTTGGGGTCGACGACGCCGGCCTTGACGAGGTCCACGTATTCGCCGGTGGCGACGTTGTAGCCTTCGTTGCCCTTGCGCTTCTTGACTTCCTGCACGATGACGCTGCCTTCGACGCCGCCGTTGAAGGCGAGCGCGCGGAGCGGGGATTCAACGGCGCGTTTGACGATGTCGACGCCGATCTGCTCGTCCACATCGGAGAGCTTGAGGGCGTCGATCGCGGGGATGCAGCGGATGAGCGCCACGCCACCGCCGGGGACGATGCCTTCTTCGACAGCCGCACGGGTCGCGTGCAGGGCGTCTTCGACGCGCATCTTCTTTTCCTTCATCTCGGACTCGGTGGCCGCACCGACGTGGATGACAGCGACGCCG
>JAYUUX010000219.1:0-4731 GCA_043754645.1 Verrucomicrobiales bacterium
GCCGCGGGTGACGGCGCCTGGTTGTAACGAATCTGGTGGATCAGGTTCTCTCCGCCGAACGGTGCACGGCCCGTGAATCCGTAATAGAGAAGACAGCCGAAACCATAAAGATCGTCCGCAGGATCAGCGCCTGCGCCGTCCACCACCTGCGGACTCCAGAACGCGACCTCGGCCGGCGAGGCCCGGCGGAATTCGCGCAGATCGGAATCCAGGAGGCTTCCGAATCCGAACTCCGGGATGATCACGCTGCCGTCGTCGCACACCCACACGCGGTCCGGCGTCAGACGCCCGTCGGCCAAGCCGTGTTCCCCGGCGAACTCCAGGAGCCGGGCGATCGATTCGGCCACAGGCTGCAGCGCCTGCCAGTCGAGCCGCCCGGTTTCGGCCACCCACTCGGAGAACAGCCGGCCGTGGGGCAATTCCACGACGATCCCGCCGCAGGCGACAGCGTCGGAAAACTCGTCCGGCACGCGGCCAAAACCGTCGTGTTTCCATGCCGAAAGACGGCTTTGGGCGGCAAGCAGGTCCGCGACAAGCGCGGAGTCCGCCAGTTGGACCGGCGACAATTGACGCACCCACGCCATTGCGCCGGTCTTCTTGTCCTCGGCCAGCCACGAGCGGGCGGCACTTCCCAAAGGCCGCAGCGGGAAAAACCGCTCCGGCGCCGTCGGGAGGATTACATGGGAGGTCGTATCAGGTTCCATGGCTTCACTTGGTAACTTCGGTGATCTCGATGCCGCAGACCTTGTTTTGGCTGCCGTTCGGATTGTCGGTCAATGTCAGCCGCCCGTCCTTCACGTCAACCAGGACGGTCCCGTCGGCCCAGCGGCGCGTCTCCTCAGGAACGAAGTCGAACACCCTCGCATCCTCCACGTTGACGGAGTAGATGCTGTCCTTGGCCACAAGGTCGCCGGCGATGACACGGACCGAGTATCGCCCATTCGGAACGGCGATTTCCCAGATGGCCTTGGTCTTGATCTTGGCGTGGTCCACGTAGATGAAGGTTTCATGCACCCGGGTCGGCGCCCGCCTTGAGGCGGCGAGCTTTTTCTGCTGGGCCGTGTTGTTGGTGGACATCCGGTCGCGGACATGGGCGGTCATGTCCTGGTTCCACCCGTAGCTCAACCCACCTTCCTTCACCGCATACTTGGTCCCGTTTTCCGCGAGATACCCTTCGCCGGGGACCGATCCTTTCGGTAGGAACTGCACCTTCGTGCGGAACAGACCCCGGGTAAGGATCAACTGGGGTTCATAGCCGGCGTATTCCCTCGATCGGACCTGGATCCGGTTGATCGCCTCGCTCGCGTAGACGAGCGCGAAGTTGACCCACTGCCGCTTGTTCGAAACCTCGTTTTGAATGAACTCCGTCACGTCGACCTCATACCAGGATGGCGATCCGCCCGTGATTTCGACCCGACCGAGGGGTGTCGAATGCGGAATGCTTTCCCACCATGTCAGCGACTTCTCGATCCAATTGGTGGGATAGGCGGAACGCACCTGCAGCACCGCCACGCCGGTTTTCTCCAGACTGGCGTAAAACCGCAGCCTCGCGCTCGCGGGCGCACCGCTGAAAGAAGTCACATCGAACGCGATGTAGCCCTCGGACGCTCCGTCCCTCGACGAACTGCGAATGTCGATCGTGGGTTCGGATCCGTAGTTCTTGCGACTATCGCGACTCAAGCTGCGGACATATGTGTCCGAGATCGGCAATAGTGTCGTCCCCAGCCCAGCCGCGATCGCTCCAAGTTCAAAGACAAGGCAGCCAGCAACGCACAGCCACAAACAAAGCCTTGCCGGAAGACGGTTTCGGCCGATTTCAGGACACTTGGGCGTCTTCATCTGGGAGGTAGTTAATCAGAATCACGGGCGACGAAAAGCAAAACCCTGCGGGCCAACCGGCCACGACCCGCGACCGCTTTCGCGGCACAACGGACTCTTCGCCGGGCTTGCCGGCATCGGAGATGAGCCCACGGCACCGGCCATCTAGCAAGGTTTCAGGAGCAGATCACCGGGCGAATTCAGGCTGCGGAACAGCGTCTCGACCTTCCGCGGAACAGACCACCCATCCGCCAAGCCGCCACGCAGCGCCTCGGCGCAGAATCCCTGGAGCGACCGGTCGGATCCGGCGAGACGTGACCCGGCCATCAAGGCCGACGAGGCGGGAAACACCGCAGCCAAGGCCTCGAATCGACCGCCAACGACCGGGATGACCCCCCGCCCATGCGGTCCCCTCCGATTTTCCAACAGGTCACGCAGCAGTTCCACCGTCACGAACGGCATGTCCACGGCCAGCGCAAGGACGCATCCGTGGGAAGCCGCCTTGAGCGCATTTGCCAAGCCCGCGAGAGGACCGAGGTTTTCGACATCGTCCCTCACGAACCGGAAACCGTCTCCGGCGAACCCCTGCTCGTGCCGGCCGCAGACGATCAATTCAGAGGCTCCGGCCGCGCGGAGTTTGGCGAGTTGCACTTCCCAGAGCAGGCGGCCCTCCCAATCGAGGAACGCCTTGTCGCGCCCCATGCGGCTGGAGCGGCCGCCGGCGATGAGGGCTCCGGTGAACGGGGGCACGGTCACTTGGCGGCGGCGCCGAAGACTTTCTTGAGGAGGTCCGTGGTGCGGGCGGCCGGGTTTTCACGGATTCGTTTCTCCTCTTCAGCGACCATCGAGAACAAGCCGTCGAGCGATTTACGGGTGACGTAGTCGTCGAGGTCGAGGCTCTTCGGATCGAATTGTTTTCCGCCGAACGATCCGAGGCTGGAGATCAACTTGCCCGTGTCTCCCGACAGGCCGGCGCTGTCCAGGACCTTCTTGTAGGCGGAGGAAACGCCGGCGGTGTCGGTCGCCTTCTTCACGATGGGGAGAAAGCGCGTGTAGAGATTCGTCTCGGTGGTGCGGCGGAAGTAGGTCGTCGCGGCGTTGTTCGTGCCGGCCAGGATGTTCTTCGCATCGGCGATGGACATCTGCTTCACCGCATCTCCGAACACGGCGGCCGCCTCCGGAACCGCCTTCTCCGCCGCGGTGTTCATGACGCGGACGAAGTCGTCGACCAACGCGTCCTGTTTCAACGTCCGCGCGGTCTTCTCGACCTTTTGCATCGCGGCCGGCACGGGAATCTTCACGGAGAGATTGGTGAGAAAACCGCCGTCTCGTCCGAGTCCGCTGACGGCCGAGGAAAGGCCTTTGGCCAGCGCTTCCTTGAGGCCGGAGATCATCTGGTCCTGCGGCAGGGCGTTGAGCGCGCCGGAGACGGCGTTGGTTTTTCCGCCGAGGCCGAGCTTGTCGAGGAATCCCGCCGCCGAAGAGGAATGGACGATGAGCAACAGCGTGGCGAGGAAGGTGAGCGATTTCATGGGAGCGAGTGGCTTTGGAAAGATGCACCCGCCCGAAGCATCGGCAACGGCAATTCCCGAAAGACCGGTTGATCCACGAAGGACACGAAGAGCACCAAGTTCTAGGGCGAAGGGTGCTTGGAGTTTGGCTTCTTCGCGTTCCTTGGCGTCCTTCGCGGATGAACCAGAAACGGCTGGTCCGCGAAGGTCGCGAAGAGGCGTGAAGTAAAAGGCAGAAGGGAAGCGGTTCCCTTCTGCCTTGTCGGAGTATTCTGCGATTACCCGGCTTGGTGTTCCTTCGTGCTCTTCGTGGAGAAACACATTCTGGCCGGGCGGGGTGGGTTGCCACCCATGCCCGGCCTACGCGGCAGCGGCGGCCGGAGGATTCGCGATGGCTTCGCGTTTGGCCGCGATGGCGTCGAGGATCTTCTGGGCCAGTTCGGGTTTGTCGACGAGAGCCTGGCGGGCGGCTTCCTTGCCCTGGCCGATCAGCTCGCCGTTGAACTGGATCCAGGCACCCTTCTTGTCCACGACACCGAGGCTGAGGCCGACGTCGATGATGCTGCCCTCCTTGTTCACACCGTGGTTGTAGATGATCTCGAACTCGGCCTCGGCGAAGGGCGGCGCGACCTTGTTCTTCACGATCTTCACCTTGGTGATGTTGCCCACGACGGCGCCCGCGGCGTCCTTGATCTGGTCGCGGCGGCGGATGTCGATGCGGACGGAGGCGTAGAACTTGAGGGCCTTGCCGCCGGGCGTGGTCTCGGGGCTGCCGAACATGACGCCCACCTTCTCGCGAAGCTGGTTGGTGAAGAGGCAGGTCGTCTTGGATTTGCTGAGAAGGGCGGTGAGCTTGCGGAGGGCCTGCGACATGAGGCGGGCCTGCATGCCCATGGTGGCCATGCCCATCTCGCCTTCGAGTTCGGCCTTGGGCACGAGCGCGGCGACGGAGTCAATCACGATGACGTCGAGCGCGCCGGAGCGGGCCAGCGTTTCGCAGATGGTCAGGGCTTCTTCGCCGCTGTCGGGCTGGGAGACGAGGAGGTTGTCGAGGTCCACGCCGAGCTTCTTGGCATAGCCGGGATCGAGGGCGTGTTCCGCGTCGATGAAGGCGGCCGCACCGCCGGACTTCTGGGCGTTGGCGATGATGTGGAGCATCAGGGTCGTCTTGCCGGACGACTCCGGTCCGTAGATCTCCACGATGCGTCCCCGGGGCACGCCGCCGACGCCGAGGGCGATGTCGACCGCCAGCGCGCCGGTGGGGATGACCTCGATCTTGTTTCTCAGGGACGCGGCTCCGAGCCGCATGATGGCGCCGTCACCGAAGGCCTTCGTGATGGAGCTGATGGCGGCCTCGAGGTCGCGCTGCTTCTGCGGGGTGAGCTGGGAGGGTTCGACGGCG
>JAYUUX010000220.1:0-5024 GCA_043754645.1 Verrucomicrobiales bacterium
CCCGTATCGGTTCCGTGATAGCCGGTAGTCATGGCGTAGCTCCGGGTTACGCCACCCTACCGCGAGGCGGCCCGGAGAAGTGTCGATTCCGGTGTCACCTGTGGTCAGATCCGTCGCGTAATGGTTCCAAGCCCCTGATGCTCAGGAGGCATGGCAAACCATCAGAAAGCCCCTACGGAGCTGGCGGAGAGATTGTGGTGTGGCTGACCTATAAACAGGTCGACCCTACGGGTCTGAAAATCTTGTTCGCGAATGCGGCGAACTTGAAAGCTTCGGTTTAAATCTTCGCCAGCAGCTTCTCCAGCGCCGCTCCATCTTTTCTCGGGCTCACCAGCGCGAGACTCAGCCGCTCGGGCTTCAGGAAATCCTCCATGGCTCGCCGCACGTCCGACGGTCGGACGGCGCGGAGGCGGCGGGCGACTTCTTCGGGCGCGGTGATCTGGCCCCAGCCGAGTATCTGTTCGCCGAGAGTCATCATGTGGTTCTCCGTGCTCTCCAGGTTCAGCTCCATCTGCCCGATGATGTAGTCCTTGGCCCGGCGCAGTTCGGCCGCACCGATGGGCTTCACGGCGAGGTGACGGAGTTCGCGCAGGATAAGCTTGAGCGCCTTCTCCACGTTGTCGGCATCGAGGCCGGCGGAGACGACGAGGTCGCCGGTGTCCTCGAAGAAGCTGAGCGAGCTGTGGATGTCGTAGGCGAGGCCGCGGTTCTCGCGCAGCTCGACGAACAGGCGTGAACTCATCGTCTCCCCGACGACGGCATTCAGCAGGCGCAGCGCGTAACGGCGCGGGTCGTGCCGCGACGCCGTGCGGATGCCGAGGGCCAGATGGGCCTGGCTGGTCTTGCGCGCATCAAGGCGCACGCCGGGTTTCTCCTGGGGATGAACGGCCGGAGCGAACGCGGGCTTCGGTCCCGTGCGGCATCGGCGGGAAAGCCGCTTCACTTCGGCAACGAGCGCCTTGTGGTCCACCGCGCCGGCCGCGACGACGAGCGTGGCTTCCGAGACGTAGCAACGGTCGAGATACGCGGTGAAGTGCGGACGCCGCATGCGTTTCAGGGTCGCGTCGGAGCCGGCCAGCGGACGGCCGAGCGGCTGGTCGGGCCATTGCACCTGGTTGAGCAGCTCGTGGACGTATTGCTGGGGCTGGTCGTAATACATGGCCAGCTCCTCGCGAATGACGTTGCGCTCCTTGGCGATGTCCTCCTCGGCGAACTTGGAGCGGAGGAACATGTCGAAGAGCACTTCCAGAACGGCGTTGCAGCGGCTGGCCACCACGCGGGCGTAGAAGCACGTGTGGTCCTCGCTGGTGAAGGCGTTGAGGTATCCGCCGAGGCCCTCGACCGACTGCGAGATCTGCTCGGCCGTGCGCGAGGTGGTGCCCTTGAAGAGCATGTGCTCGATGAAGTGCGAGATGCCGCTCAGCTCGGCCGGTTCATGGCGTCCGCCCACGCCGACCCACAGGCCGACGCACACGCTGTTCATGTGCGGCAGGACGGCGGAGGCGATGGTGACGCCGTTGGGGAGCGTGGTGATCTGGTAATGTGCCATCAGCTTGGAAGGGGAACATCGAACACCGAACATTCAACAACCAACATCCAACGGCCGCGAAATGGCACCCATTCGATGTTCAGTGTTGGGCGTTGGATGTTCGATGTTCCCTGAACGGTCAGGCCAGATTCGCCGGCAGTGTCGTCGGCACGCCCACGCGGCGGCGGTATTCGAGGAAGATCTCCACGGCTTCGCCTGGATCGTCGGTGATGGTGACGAAGTCGCGGTCTCCCTTGCTGATGAGCCCTTCCTTCTCAACCGTCGCCTCGATCCACTTGAAGAGGCCGCTCCAGTATTTCTTGCCGAAGAGCACGATGGGGAACTCGGGGATGCGGCGCGTCTGGATCAGAGTGATGACCTCGAAGAACTCGTCGAGTGTGCCGAAACCGCCGGGCATGTAGACGTAGCCCATGCTGTATTTTGCTAGGCAGACTTTCCGGCTGAAGAAGTAGTGGAAGTTCACCTTCACGTTCGAGAAGCGGTTGGGCTTCTGCTCGAAGGGCAGGTCGATGTTGAGGCCGACCGATTTGCCGCGTCCCTTGGCCGCGCCCTTGTTGGCCGCCTCCATGATGCCGCCGCCGCCGCCGGTGATGACGGCGAAGCCGTTCTTGGCCAACCCGTGCGCGATGGCTTCGGCCGCCTCATAATCGGGCGATGTCTTCTTGGTCCGGGCGGAGCCGAAGATGGTGATGGACGGACCGACATGGGACATCGTGTCGAAGGCTTCGACGAACTCCGCCATGATGCGGAAGATGCGCCAGGGTTCTTCACGCTGGGCTTCCAGGTTTTCGTGGTTCATGCGGGCGAGAAGCTAGCGCGTCGCCGGCGCTTGGCCAGCCCGCGACGTGTCGTGCCGATTCCGGCTACTTTGCCCAACCCATCCCCTGCGCGAGACGCATGAGGAGGTAGGCGACCACTCCGGCAGCCGGGAGAGTGAAGATCCAGGCCCAGAGGATCCGCTCGATCACGCCGAACTTGAGCGCGCTCCAACGCTTCGCCGCACCGACGCCCATGATCGCCGTGGTGATGCTGTGGGTGGTCGAGACGGTCATTCCGAGGGAACCCGTGACCGCCAGCAGCGTGGCGGCCGTGAACTCCGCGGCAAAGCCGTGCACCGGCTGGAGCTTCACCATCTTGTGGCCCATCGTGCGAATGATCCGCCAACCACCCGCCGCCGTTCCCGCCGCCATCGTGATGGCACAGACGATCTTGATCCACATGGGGACATCCGGAGCACCACCGCCCGCAGCCGGCGATAGTTTGAGGAAGTCGAGCCACGCCGGGAACCCCTCGAACGCGCCCGCCGTAGTGCCGGTGAGGAGCGAGAGAGTGATGATGCCCATCGTCTTCTGAGCATCGGCCAGGCCGTGCGCGAACCCCATGTAGCCGGCGCTGACGAGCTGGAGCTTGCCAAAGACCTTGGTGACCCAGTGCGGACGCCGGTTCCTCAGCGTGAGATAGAGAATGGCCATGACCGCAAAGCCGCCGGCAAATCCGATAAGCGGCGAGCTGACCATCGGGATGATGACCTTATGGAGGACTCCCTCGTGCTTCACGGCTCCGGTGACCTTGTCGACCTTTTCCACGGACCACAGAATCGCCTTCCAGTTTCCATGTGCCGACGCGACGGCCGCTCCGCAAAGCCCGCCGACAAGGGCGTGGGTCGAGCTGCTGGGCAGGCCGAACCACCAGGTGACCAGGTTCCACACGATGCCTCCGAGCAGCGCGCAGACGATGGTCTGGTTGCTCACGAACTGGGCGTCGACCAGCCCGCTCGAAACAGTCTTGGCCACCGCGTGGCCGACGAGGGCGCCGAACAGGTTGGTCGCGGCAGCAAGCAGGATCGCCTGACGTGCAGTAAGAACCTTCGTCGAGACGACCGTGGCGATGGAATTGGCGGTGTCGTGGAAGCCGTTGATGTATTCGAACACCAACGCGATGAAGATGACCGTGAGGACGAGCGTCACGCGGCGTCAGGGGTTCAGGAGTTCTTAAGGACGATGTGGACGACGCAGTTGCCGACGTCGCGGCAGCGGTCGACGACCTTTTCAAGCAGCTCATACAGGTCCTTGAGGATGATGACCTGCACCGGCGGGACCTCCCCTGAGTAGAGCTCCTTCAACAGCTGCAGGATGCGGTTGTCCGCCTCGCTCTCGATCGCCTGCAATTTCGAGTTGAGCGCCTTGACCGCCTCGATGCCCGGCGCCTTGCGGAGGCAGCGGACGAGTTCCTCGACCACGGCAGCGGCACGACCGAGGAGTTCCGTCTGGCGCGAAAAATCCGCGCCTCGGATCTGGTCGCTGGCGAGGATGAGGCGCTCGCCGAACTTCTCGACCGTCTTGGGGATCTTGTAGAGCGCGGTGTTCAGCTCCTCGATGTCCTCCCGCTCGATGGGCGTGACGAAGGTGGAGGTCACGGCCTCGCTGATCTGCTCGGAGATGGCCTTCTCCTTACGGCGCGCGGCGATGAAGCCGTCGAGGGGTCCGGGGTGATCGGGTTTCTTCGCGAACTGGATGAGGACGTCGATGCTGGCGCACGACTCCTTGGCCGCCGCTTCGAGCAGGTCGAAGAAAATGGTGTCTTTGCCCAAGAGCTTCTGCAGGGAGAACATGCGCGCGGTTGTCACAGAACTGTAACAATTGCGCACGAACAAAGTTTCGGGGGCTCCGAACGGCGTGGAACTGGGCACGGAACGCTACGAGAACAGGTCCTGCTGCCGGGCTTCGGCGAGCTGCTTGAGCTTCTCGCGTTCGGCGCGTTGACGGCTGACACGGGCGCGGGGTTGGCTGGGGGCGGTGCCGTCGCCGTCCGCGACTTTCTGGAGGTTGAGTTCGGCCTCCTCAAGGACGTTGAGGATTTCCTTGGCGCGTTCGACGACGGACTTCGGCGCACCGGCGATGCGGGCGACGTGGATGCCGTAGCTCTTGTCGGTGCCGCCTTCGACGATCTTGCGGAGGAAGACGATCTGGTCGTTCCACTCCCGAACGGCGACGTTGTAGTTGCGGACACGTTTCAACCGTCCGGCCAGCTCGGTCAGTTCGTGGTAGTGCGAGGCGAAGAGGGTGCGGGAGCCGAGCTGGTTGTGGATGTATTCCACGATGGACCACGCGAGGCTGAGCCCGTCGAACGTGCTCGTGCCGCGGCCGATCTCATCAAGGATCAGGAGGCTGCGGCGGGTGGCGTTGTTCAGGATCGCCGCCGTTTCGGTCATCTCGACCATGAACGTCGACTGGCCACGGGCGAGATCGTCGCTCGCGCCGATGCGGGTGAAGATGCGGTCGACGATGTCGATGCGCGCCTCGCGCGCCGGGACGTAGGACCCGGCGTGGGCCAACAGCGCAAGCAACGCCACCTGGCGGATGTAGGTGCTTTTGCCCGCCATGTTGGGTCCGGTGATGATGGCGATCTGCTGGGAGTTGACGTCGAGGTGGACGTCGTTCGGCACGAAGCGCTCGTCGCCCTGCTGCTGTTCGAG
>JAYUUX010000221.1:0-5752 GCA_043754645.1 Verrucomicrobiales bacterium
GCGATGCCGGAGGACACTTCGATGTCGAAGCCGGACTTGGCCGGGACGTCGAACGCGGTGCCGGCGGCGTAGGTCTTCACCTCGGTCTGGCCGTCGAGCTTCACGGCGCAGCTGCCGGCCACGATCTCCATGCGTTCCGCCTTGTCCGTGCCGAAGTGGAACTTGCCGGGGTAGATCAGGCCGAGGGTCTTCTTGGAGCCGTCGGGAAAGAGGATGGAGTGGCTGACGACCTTGCCGTCGAAGTAGACGTTGGCCTTGGTGACGGCGGTGACGCCGGCGAATTGAGCAGGAATGGGTGCCATGAGGCGGCGAGTTTCCCGAACCCGCCAGCCGGGTCAAGGGCGTGTCCGCCCGCATTGGTAGCAGACCGTCGATAAACCCCTGCCCGAAGCCGGGTGAGGCCACCCGGCCTACAGAACATCACGGAGTCGTCGATGCTTGTAGGCCCGGTCCCCTGACCGGGCGTTTTTCGACGGGAGGCTCGGGCCGGGATGCCGTTCCCTCTTCCAATTCGCACCGCACTCCGCCCGCCATCTGGACAACCGCCCGGTCGCCTTCCATCCTCGCGCCGTCATGTCGCTGAAGCCGTTGGTCATCGCCGGTCGTGAGTTTTCGTCCCGCCTCTTTCTCGGGACGGGCAAGTTCCCGTCGCCCGAATCCATGCGCGACGCCCTCGCCGCGAGCGGCACGCAGATCGTGACCGTCGCTCTGCGTCGCGCCGACCTGAGCGGCAAGAAGGATCCGTTCGCCAACATCCTGGAGTTCGTCGATCCGGCAAAATACCTCGTCCTGCCCAACACCTCCGGCGCGATGAACGCCGAGGAAGCCGTCCGCCTCGCACGCCTCGCCGTGGCGGCCGGATTGCCCAAATGGGTGAAGCTGGAGATCCATCCCGATCCGCGTTACCTGCTGCCTGATCCCGTGGAGACGTTGAAGGCGGCCGAGATTCTGGTGAAGGAAGGCTTCGTCGTGCTGCCCTACATCAACGCCGATCCCGTCCTCGCCAAACGCCTCCAGGATGTCGGCACCGCCACGGTCATGCCGCTCGGTTCACCCATCGGTTCCAATCGCGGCCTCGAAACCCGTGGTCAACTCCGCATCATCATCGAACAGGCCACCGTGCCCGTCGTGATCGATGCCGGCATCGGCGCGCCCGGCCATGCCGCCGAGGCCATGGAGCTCGGGGCCGACGCCGTGCTGGTCAATACCGCCATCGCCATCGCCTCCGACGCGAACCGCATGGCCCGCGCCTTCAAGATGGCCGTCGAAGCCGGCCGCGACGCCTACGAGCTGGGCCTAGGGCCGCAGCTTGATTCCGCCAGCGCCACCAGCCCGCTAACGGCCTTTCTCAACTAAGCCGACTCCTTTCCCATGAGCCATCCGACTCTGTCCCTGAACCGCGTCAAAGACCTGCTGAAGAAGCTCACCACCGCGCGCATCCTCGTCGTCGGCGACGTGATGCTGGACCAGTTCGTCTGGGGACGCGTCTCGCGCATTTCGCCCGAAGCGCCCGTGCCCGTCGTCGATTTCGAGCGCGAGAGCTACATGCCCGGCGGTGCGGCCAACGTGGCCCGCAATCTCGCCGAGCTGAAGTCGCCGGTGGAACTCTTCGGCGCCGTGGGCAAAGACGAGACCGCGCACAAGTTCCGCAAGCTTCTCGCCGAACAGGCCATCGGTTCCAAGGGCCTCCTCGCCATCTCCGGCCGCAACACGTCGATCAAGACGCGCATCGTCGCGCAGCAGCAGCAGGTCGTCCGACTCGACCGCGAGACCCGTGCCGACCTCACGCTCAAGGAAACCTCCCGCCTGCTCGCGACCATCGAGGCCGCCTTGCCCAAGACCGACGCCATCATCATCGGCGACTACGGCAAAGGCGTCGTCACCCAGCCGCTGCTGGACGAACTGAAGGCGCTGACCAAACCGCGCGGCGTCTGGGTCAGCCTCGATCCGAAGCCGATCCACAAGGTCGACATCTCCGGCCTGTCGTTGCTCACGCCGAACCGCAAGGAAGCCTTCGAGTTGGCCCGTGTGTCCGACGACAAGCGCGCCAAGAACCCGCTGGAAGACGCCGGACTCATGGGCGTCGCGGAGAAGATCCTCGGCGACTTCTCGCCCGCGCTGCTCCTGATCACGCTGGGCGAGCAGGGATTGCTCCTCTGCCGCCGCGACGAAAAGCCGTTCCACATCCCGACCGTCGCGCAGGAAGTCTTCGACGTGTCCGGCGCGGGCGACACCGTCATCGCCACCTTCACCGCCGCCATCGCGGCTGGCGCGTCGCCGGTCGAGGCCGCCATCTTCTCCAACCACGCCGCCGGCGTGGTCGTCGGCAAGATCGGCACCGCGACTGTCAAGCCTGAGGAACTGCTGGGGAGCTTCCAGAAGTGACACCGTAGCTGTGGACGTGAGTCTGCGCCGATTGGTTCGAGGCGTCCGATGGAGAAACTTCATCTTTGACGCGGTGTTAAATCTGCCATGAACAAAAGATCCAATGGGGCATGGGCTTTGTTGGTGCTTGGCCTGATTGGAATGGCGGTCCTGGTCTGCATTCCCAACGAGCCCCCTCGTAGAAGGTATTCCCCGCCGAAAGCCTGCATCGCCAATCTGAAGCAGGTCCAGGGAGCCATAGAACAGTGGGCTTTGGAAACCAAGCGATCCACGAACGATCCCGTCTCTATCTCCGACATCTCCGGCAGCCCGACCGACTACATCAAGCAGCTCATCAACAAGGAGCTGAAGTGCCCGACTGGCGGCACCTACTCGGTGACGACGGTTGGTGAGAATCCAAGCTGCTCGTTTGCTGGCCACACCCTTTAGCGCGTATGACACGTCTTGACCGAATCCAACTCGCGATCCTTGGCTTGGCAGGTTGCGCACTGTTGGCCGTGGTCATTCCCAATGTCGTCAAAGCACGTCGAACTCCTTCAACGAACGCCTGCATCGCCAATCTGAAGAACATTCAGGGAGCCATCGAACAATTTGCGGTGGAGCACAAGCTCACGCCCACCAACCGGGTGACGTTGGATGACATCTCTGGTGGCGCTGACAAATACATCAAGCAGTCGATCAATGCGGAGTTGAAGTGCCCGGCTGGCGGCACCTACTCCGTGACGACGGTCGGCGAACTTCCGCGTTGCTCGACGCCGACATCGGGCCACGCCTTGTAGCCATGGACGTGAGTCCGCGCTGATCCGTTCGTGACGTCCGACAGACAAGCGCGCCGACTCACGTCGGCGGCTACGGATGGAAAACTTCGCGCGACGGGCGGTGTTGATCACTTCATGAACCGGGAAAGCAGTTTCATCGATGTCATAGCTATAGCCTTGGTGGCAGGGGTGGTTTTGGTGATCGGACTTCGGGTGACTCAGCGGCCAAGGGGTGGAGTTCCTCCTTCCAACGCCTGCATCGCGAACCTGAAGCAGGTCCAAGGTGCAATTGAGCAGTGGGCTTTGGAGACCAAGCGGTTCACAAACGATCTCGTCTCGATCGCCGACATCTCCGGCAGCCCGACCAACTACATCAAGCAACTCATCAACAAAGAGCTGATCTGTCCTGCCGGCGGCACGTATTCTCTGACGACCGTCGGGGAAGCACCGCGTTGCTCCGTCGCCGGGCACACGCTCTGAACAACTCGCATCCCATCACGGATCGTCGCCGCCGGATCGCTTCGTGGATCTCCGTCGTGGCGCATCCGTTCGTGCTGGTGCCGGTGGGAATCCTCGTCGTCTCCGTCGGACGCGTCGGGGCTGCCCGCGCGTTCGGATTCGTCGGCGCCGTTCTTCTTCTGACCATCATGCCAATGGCGTTCTACATCCGACGCCGACTGCGGGCCGGCCGGTTCTCGGACTACGACGTCTCGCGGCAGAAGGATCGGCCGGAGCTTTTCACGTTCGGGCTCGGGCTGATGGCGCTGGCGGCGGCGGTGTTCTGGTGGACGCCGGGATTGCGGTTTCTGTTTCCCGGGATGGTGGCGGTGACGGCGATGATTGTGGCGGCGGCGTTGATCAATCTCTGGGACAAGGTTTCGCTCCATTCCGCTTTCGCGGCCTACGTCGCCGTGTTTGTGGCGATGACCAGCCCGTGGCTCAGCATTGCCGCAGCGGTGGTGGCTTTGTCCGTCGGTTGGTCGCGCGTCGTGCTCGGAAGGCACACACGGCGGCAGGTGGCGCTGGGGCTGTTGCTGGGAACGATCACCGGGCTCGGCCTGCTGCTGGCGTTGAAAAGGTGAGCGGCGGAATCGGCCGCTGCGGCTTTGCATGGGACGGGGTTCGCGGTTCAATTCAGCCGGATGAACGAACGCATCACACCGGCCGACATCGTCGCGATGAAACGGCGCGGGGAAAAGATCCCGTCGCTTACGGCCTACGACTATCCGACGACCAAGCTGCTGGATGAAGCCGGCGTGCCCTTGATCCTCGTCGGTGATTCGCTCGGCATGGTGGTGCTGGGTTATCCCGACACGACGCACGTGACGATGGACGAGATGATCCACCACGTCCGCGCCGCCGCGCGCGCCAAACCCCGCGCCCTACTGGCGGCGGATCTGCCGTTTGAATCGTATGCCGCGCCCGAGATCGCCTTGGCCAACGCGCGTCGCCTCGTCGCCGCCGGGGCCGATGCGGTGAAGGCCGAGGGCGGTCGATCCATCTCCGCGCAGGTGAAGGCGATCACGTCGGCGGGCATCCCGTTCTTCGGCCACCTGGGGATGCTGCCGCAGCATGTGCTGGAAGAAGGCGGCTACCGCATCAAGGGCCGCAGCGAGGACCAGCGCCAGGCGCTCTTGGCCGACGCCCACGCGTTGGAAGGGGCGGGCGCTTTCGCCATCGTGCTCGAACTCGTGACGCCGCCCGTGGCCGTTGAAGTTTCGAAGGCCATCGGCATTCCCACCATCGGCATTGGTTCGGGGCCGGATTGCGACGGGCAGATCCTGGTCACGCCGGATCTCGTGGGAGGGTTTCCGTGGTTCACGCCGAAGTTCGCGAAGCCGCGCGCCGCCGTCGGTGCGGAGATCAAGCGGGCCGTGGGTGAGTGGATGACCAGCGTGACGGGAACGGCTGGTGGCTAAGGATGGGTGGCGCAGGCCTCTGGCCTGCTCTTTTCGGCGTCCTCGCCGGAAAGCGTGGAGCAGGCAAATTTCGGAGCGATCGCATCCAAACAGCCAGCGCATCCCAAGAGCCGCGAGGCGGGAGCGTCGGCTTCTCCTGCACTCTCATTTCAAGCGAAAGCCACAAACCGTTCCGGGCGCGACGCCCGGAACAGCAGGCCGGAGGCCTGCGCCACCCAAGACACCCGAATCGCGAACATCTACTTCCGCCCGCCCCAGCGTTCGCCGTTCTTCAGGACGACATGCGGTTGCTTCAACTGTTGGCACGTGGCGACGAATTCGTCTGTCGTGGCGGTGTTGAAGGTGAAGAGGTCGTAGTGGCAGGGAATCACGATCCCCGCGCCGATGTCCTTCGCCAGTTGGGCGGCTTCGCGGCCCCAGAGATTGCCAGAGACACGGCGTTCGGGTGCGCGGCCGTTGATTGGCAGCAACGCGACGTCGATGTGGAACGGGCGGAGGAGTTCGGCCATGCCTTCAAACAGAACGGTGTCGCCCGAGTGGTAGAGCGTCCACGGACCGACCTTCACGACGAAGCCGAGGTAGATGTGGCGACCGAGCTTGTCGGTATCGAGCGCTTCGTGCGCGGCAGGAATGGCGTGGAACTCGAAGGGGCCGACGCCGGGTGAGGGCACCCGGCCTACAGAATTCCTG
>JAYUUX010000222.1:0-5835 GCA_043754645.1 Verrucomicrobiales bacterium
CCCGTCAATTCGACGCCAACCATCAGCGGGTCGCCGGGGGTGCCGACGAAGAATCCGTTGTTGAATCCCGGACGGGGCCCGAGGTCGAGCGCGTTGGCGTAGTAGGCAGTATCGGTCAGGTTGCGGCCGAAGACGGCGATGCCGAAGTTTTTCTGCTCCCACCCGGCGCGGGCATAGAGAAGACCATAGGCCGACTGGCTTGTGGTGTTCGGCTCGTCGAAATACCACTGTCCGATGGCGGTCACGCCGACGGTCGCATACACGCCGCACTTGCGGCAACGCGCGGTCAGGCTGGCATCGAGCGTGAACTCGGGAACGAAGTTCACGTCCTTGCCGGCGAGATCCTGGACGAACGGCGCGGGCGTGGTGAACTTGCGGAACTCGGCGTTCTGCAAACCTCCGGCGACCTTGGCCTCCAGCCATTCCACCGGCGTGGCGCGCAGCTCCACTTCTCCGCCGAGGGTGCGGACCTTCTCCGCATTCACGATGTAGAAGTCGAGGCCGGCGAAATTGGGGACCGGGCGATAGACCTGGTAGTCACGGGTCTCGATCCAGAAGGCGCTCGCGCTGGCGTTCAGCTTCCCACCGAGCATCCGGGCCGACACGCCGACTTCGTAATGCATCGACTCGGCTGCGTCATAGGCGGACACGCCGGAATTGTCGGTCGAGGAGCTGAACCCGGCCGGTTGGAATCCGGTGGTGAAGCTGGCCCAGGCCGTCACGTCGGGTGTGAAGTGGTAGGCGATGCCAACCTTCGGCTGGAATGAACTGGAGCTCCCGGCGAACGACTGGGGTGCCGCGATCGGGAATCCGCTGAAGGTGTGGTCGCGATTGCCGCGGCGGTCTTCGTGCTCGAATCGCAAGCCCGCCGTGACATCGAGCTTCTCGTTGAACGTGTAGGTCGCCTGCCCGAACAAGGCGGCGTTCTCACCCCGGGTGCGGCCGCTGGTCAGGTCGGTTCCTGCCGGTGGAGCCATGGGGCTGACGACGAAGGGGGCCAGCGGACCGTAGTCGTAGCCGACGGCATTGTCCGTCGTGAGCTGGGCCCAGTAGGCGCCGGCGTTCCACTTGAAGGCGGCCTCCTTGTCCACGGATTCGAACCGAAGTTCCTGCGCCCATTGCTGGACGTCGGGGCTGCTGAAGCCGGTGAGGCCGTTCAACGGGAAATTGTTTCCGGAGAAGAACTCGGCGTAGTCGAAGTCGCCTCGGATGTCCTGTCGCCAATCGCGGCGCGTGGTCACGGAGACGACCTTGAGGTGCTCGCCGGTCCATGCGGCGCGGAGGGAGAAGGTGTGTCCGTCCTGCCGGTTCGATCCATCCTGGTCCAGCTTCACGTCGTAGAGATCGCCCGGCGCGGAGATTGGCCGCGTGATGACTCCGCCGTCGCGGAATCGCTCGGCAGAAGCTCCGAGAGTGACGTCGACACGTTCGCTCGGCGTCCAGCGCAGTTGGGCGCGTCCGGCCAAGGTCTCGCGGTCGTCGGGGCTGTTGCCCGTGACCTGGTTGTTGAAGAACCCTTCGCGACGGGAGAACAAACCGCTCAAACCGAGGAAAAGTTTATCCTTCACCAAGGGCCCGCTGATGGAGCCCAAGCCGGTGATCGATTCGTAGCTTCCGTAGCTGACGGAACCGCGGCCGGTCACGTCGTTGCCGGGAAGGTGCGTCGCGATGTTGATCACGCCGCCGGGACGGTTGGCGCCGAACAGGGTTCCCTGGGGCCCGCGCAGCACGTCGACCGATTCGAGGTCGAACAGCGCGACTCCGCGGGTGAAGAGATCGCCGTAGGGCACATCGTCGACGTAGATGCCGACAGCGCTTTCGCCGTAGCTGAAATTGTTCTCGCGCAGACCGCGCAGGCTGAAGCGGGGTGTCCGGTCGCCATTGGCGTCGAAGGTCGTGAGATTCGGAACGAGTGCGGTCAGGTCACGGGTGGAGAACGCCTGACGGCTCTCAAGATCCGCTCCGGTTAGCCGGCTGCTGGCGCTGACGTTGCCGACAACGGGAAGCGCGTTGCCCGTCACCACGACCGTGTCCAAACGGTATGGCTGGGTATTGGTGACCGATTGGGCGTGGACGGATCCGGCGGTAAGCGCGCCGAAACCGGCGAGCACATAGGGGGACTTTCGGTTGGAGCGACGGCGGAGTTGTTTCATGTTTGGTCGAGTGGATGGGCGGAACTTCTGTCAGACACGCAGACGGAGATTCAATTCAAAAAAACGGGCGCAGATGCAAAGGCTGCGCCCATGGAAAACGGTTACAGACTATTCGAGGAAGGCCTTATGAACGGCACGCATGGCCTGTTCCCCCTTGGCCAGATCGATGACCACCGAGATGTAGATCTCGCTGGTGGCGATCATGTCGATGTTGACCGACTCCTGCGCGAGCACCTCGAAGAGCTTCGCGGCCACGCCGGAGTGGCTCTTCATTCCGACGCCAACGACCGACAGCTTGCCGATGCTTTCGGCGGATTCGACCGCCTTGAACCCCGTGCTTGCCTTGAGCGTTTCGATGACGGTCTTGGCCTTGAGCAGTTCGGACTTGTCGCAGGTGAACGAGATGTCCGTGCCGCCGCCGTGGCTGACGTTCTGCACGATCATGTCCACGTTGACGGCCGCATCGCCGAGCGTGCGGAAGATCTTGGCCGCGGTGCCCGGCTTGTCGGGCACGCCGACGACGGTGAGCTTGGCCTGGTTCTTGTCGAGCGAGACGCCGCGAATGACGACGTCCTCCATGCTGGCGGTGGCTTCTTTCACAATGGTTCCGGGATTGTCGTTGAGGCTGGAGCGGACTTCGAAGACGACGCCGAACTTCTTGGCGAATTCGACGGAGCGTCCCTGCATGACCTTCGCGCCGAGCGAGGCGAGTTCGAGCATCTCGTCGTAGGAGATCTCGTTGAGCTTCTTGGCGCCGGGAACGATCCGCGGATCGGCCGTGTAGACTCCGTCGACGTCGGTGTAGATCTGGCAAAGATCGGCTTCGATGGCGGCGGCAAGAGCGATGGCTGTCAGGTCGGAACCGCCGCGTCCGAGAGTGGTGATCTGACCTTCCGCGGTCTGGCCTTGGAACCCCGCGACGATGACGACATTGCCGGCATCCAGCAGATGGTGGATCTGCTTCGGCGTGATGTTCTTGATCTTGGCCTTGGTATGGACTCCGTCGGTGACGATGCCGGCCTGCGCACCGGTCAGGGACACGGCCGGAATTCCAAGCGCCTGAAGCGCGATCGCGGTGAGGGCAATCGTCTGCTGTTCGCCGGTGGCCAGAAGCATGTCCATCTCGCGCTCGCTGGGCAGCGGAACGATTTCCTTGGCGAGCTTGATGAGGCCGTCGGTCACACCGCTCATGGCGGAGACGACGACGACGACTTGGTTGCCTTCCTCGCGGGTCTTGGCCACGCGGCGGGCGACGTTCTTGATCCGATCGGTGTTGCCGACCGAGGTGCCGCCAAATTTTTGGACGATCAGTGCCATGTCAAAGGGGGCGTGTTCTAGCAAGCCATCGGCGGATTTGGCAATGGCGGTTCTGTCTGCACGGGGTCGGCCTACAGCTAAGAGCTAGGCGTGCGCCGCGATCAGGTAGTCGCGGAACCGCTCGTAGTCCGCGCCCATGCGGTCGTAGTCCTCGGGCAATCTGAGTCCGGTGACCATCGAGGCCGGCACATCGGGCGCCCAGCCGACGACCTTCTCGACCTCCTCGGGGAACTTCGCCGGGTTTGCGCTCTCAACGATGACGGCAGGTGTCCGACCGAGGGGTTCGACGGAGCACCAATCGAGGAAACCCTGCCAGGCAACGACGCCGTGGGGCTCGAGCAGGATCTGATACTTGTTCCAGAATTCACGCAGCGATTTGCGGGTGCGTTCGTCGGTGATGGAGCTGGAGAAGATCTCCCGGCGCATCGCGTCTAGGTTCGGCTGCTTGTGGATCTCGCCGGTCTCGTCCATCTGCCCGCCATACACGGAGACGAGCCGGGCGTGGTTGCTCGGATGGCCGACGTTCATCGCGTTGGAGACGGAATTGCGCGACGGCGCAATCTTCTCGTAGCGGCCGCTGTCGAGGTAACGGGGGAAGGCGTCGTTGTCATTGACCGACGCGATGATCTTGCGGACGGGCAAACCCATTTCGCGTGCGAAGACCGCGCCCATCATGTTGCCGAAGTTGCCGCTCGGAACGCTGAAGACCATCGGCTCGCCGGGCTGAGCCAAACGAGAGGCGGCGTAGAAGTAATACACGCTCTGCGGCAGGAGACGGCCGATGTTGATGGAATTGGCCGAAGAGAGGTGGATGTGTTCGAGCGTCGGGTCGGTGAAGGCGCGCTTCACCATCGCCTGGCAGTCGTCGAACTTCCCGTCGATGGCCACGGTGCGGACGTTGTCCTTGAGCGTGGTCATCAGCTTGCGCTGGCTTTCGCTCACCTCCGCGATCGGGAACAGCACGATGACCCGCACGCCCGGCACCTTGTGGAACGCGTGGGCCACGGCGGCGCCGGTGTCGCCGCTGGTGGCGGTCAAGATGGTCACCTGCTGTCCGGCTTCCCGGAGAAATCGTCCGAACATCTGGGCCATCATCTGCGCCGCGAAATCCTTGAACGACGCCGTCGGGCCCTGGTCCAGCCGCATCAGATACACGCCGTAATGGATCACCTCCAACGGGACCCCGAAGTCGTAAGCCTTGTCGCACATGGCCGACAGCGCATCGTCCGGAATGACGCCCTCGGTAAACTTCCGCAGCACCCGGAAGGCAACCTGGCGATACGGCAGATCGGCGAACTCGGCGATCTCGTTCGGCGTCAGGCGCGGGAAACGTTCGGGCAGATACAACCCACGATCGGGAGCCTGTCCGGCGAGGAAGGCCTCGCGGAGGTCGACGGCGGGCGAAAGGCCGTTGGTGGAGCGGAACAGAAGCGTGCTCATTCGAAACTCTCGACCCGGATCATCACGGGCGCGGACTTGACCACGGAAAGTTTGGAAATCTTCGCCACGGCCTTACGCATGGCAGAATCGGGCGCGTCGTGGATCATGAGAATCAAGGGGACGGTGTCGCCCTGGTGGCCTTCGGGTTGGATGACGGACGAGATGCCGATCTTGGCCTTGCCGAGGACCGACGTGACCTTGGCCATCACTCCCGGTCGATCGGCGACGGACAGGCGGAGGTAATAGCGCGACACGACTTCGTCGATGGGCAGAACGTGGCCGTTGTGCTCGTGGCTGACGAAGCTCGGCACGCGATGATGGCTGCCGCACTTCAGGTCGAGCGCGGCGTCCGCGAGATCGCTGAGGACCGCGCTGGCCGTGGCGTCCTGCCCTGCCCCGCGTCCGTAGTAGAGCGTGTCGCCGACGACATCGCCGCGGACGAGGATGGCGTTGAAGACGTCGTTTACCGAAGCCAGCACGTGAGTGTTGGGGACGAGCGCCGGATAGACGGACACCTGGATGCCGGATGCCGGATGCCGGATGCCGGACGGCGACGCCTTCACAATGCCAAGCAGCTTGATCGTGTAGCCGAGCTTCGCGGCGAACTGGATGTCCTGCTGGGTCAGGTTGCGGATGCCCTCGGTGTGAACCTGCTTGGGCTGGACCCAGAAGCCGTGGGCCAACGACGCGAGAATCCCCGTCTTGTGCGCCGCGTCATGTCCATCGACATCGAGATCGGGCGGCGTCTCGGCGTAACCCATCTTCTGCGCGTCGGCCAAAACCGTCGCGTAGTCGGCCTGCTCGCGCTTCATCCGCGAGAGGATGTAGTTGCAGGTGCCGTTGACGATTCCGTAGAGGCGCGTGATCCGGTTGCCGATCAGGCCCTCGCGCAGAACCTTGATGATCGGAATCCCACCCGCGACCG
>JAYUUX010000223.1:0-11343 GCA_043754645.1 Verrucomicrobiales bacterium
ACTTGGCCCGGTCGGGCCCGGTGCTCGTCAACCCCGCGGCTCCAGCGGTTCCGCCGAAGCGGGCCCTCGCGGTCGACCAGCCCGTCACGGGTCCTGCGCCGAAACTCAACATGATCGACGGCGGCCGCCGGCTCGAGAACACGAACCTCTACCAGATCCAGCAACCGGCGGTGGTGCAAACGTCCAAGGATTTCCAGGGCGACGTCGACTACGCCCGCGAGCGGCGGCTGAACAAGGAATTCGTCTTCGCGGAGCAGACGCTTCTCAAGCTGATGGCGGCGGACGCTCCGGCCGACATCCACCAGAAGGCGTTGATGGAGCTCGCGCTGCTGGCCCAGGACCAGACCAACGTGACGCGCGCCCTCCAGATCTTCAGCCAATACACGAAACGATTCCCGGACGACGAGAGGCTTCCCGAAGTCTACCTGATGCAGGGACTCCTCTATCGGGAAACGGGGGCGCTCAACCAGGCCCTCAATCGCTTCTACCTCGTGCTCAGCAGCGCGGTCCAACTGAAGCTCGAGGAGATCGCCTACTACCAGCGGCTGGTGCTGCAGGCGAAGGCGGAGATCGCCGACACGCTGGTCATCCAGGGAAAGGTCGATGAAGCCGCCGAAACCTACTCGCGCCTGCTCGCGCTCGGGTCGGACCAGCTCAACCGGCCGCTCATCCACTCGAAACTCGTCCGGTGCTATTTCCAGCTCGGCAAGAAGATCGAGGCGGTGACCGAAGGGGAACAGTTCCTCCTGAAGTATCCCGACTCCTTGGAGATGCCCGAAGTGCGGTTCATGCTGGCTGAAATCTACAAGCAGACGAACCGCAACGGGGAAGCGACCCGGCACACCCTCAAGCTCCTCCAGTCACAGCAGGCGGCCGGGGCCAACCAGGGCCTTTGGGCCTACTGGCAGCAGCGGACCGGGAACGACATCGCCAACCAGCTCTACAAGGACGGCGACTACATGAACGCGCTTTCGGTCTACGAATCGATTTCGCGGCTCGGCACCAATGCCTCGTGGCAGCTCCCGGCGATGTATCAGATGGGACTCATCTACGAACGGCTCTCGCAGACCCAGAAGGCGTCGGAAGTCTACGCGAAGATCATCGGCCAACAGAAAGGAACCGTGCCCGGCGACAACGCGGTCGCGTCGGTGGTCGAA
Organism: Verrucomicrobiales bacterium; assembly: GCA_043754645.1. Taxonomy (GTDB): domain Bacteria; phylum Verrucomicrobiota; class Verrucomicrobiia; order Limisphaerales; family CANJSG01; genus CANJSG01. Next base: position 1,158 of record JAYUUX010000223.1, read on the forward strand.
ATGGCCCGCTGGAGGGGCGACTATTTGAAGTGGATCGAAAAATCCGCCATTGACCGCGAGGTCCTCCGCGTCGGAGCCAGCACCAATTCGGCCGCATCCCTATGAGCAGCCCCGCCGAAATGAAAGCCGGCCTGCAGGCCCACCTCGGCCTGGCCCGCGAAGTCCTCGCACTGGTCGAACGGGAAGGCCAGGCGCTCCGTTCGCCGGACAATTCCGCCCCGTTCGAAAGCCATCCGGCGAAGAAGGCGCTGTTGGCCCGGCTGGAGGAATCCGTCGTGAAGCTGAAGGAACACCGGTCCGAATGGACCCGGCTCGATCCGGCCACGCGGTCCGCCAACGCCGACATCCACCAGCTCATCCGCCAGAACCAGGATCTCACCATGAAGATCATCGTCCTGGACCGCGAAAACGAGCAGGCCCTCCTCCGCCGCGGGCTGGTTCCGGCGAGAGAGATCCCCTCGGCCAACCGCCAGCGCCCGCATTTCGTTGCTGACCTTTACCGCAGACAGGCCCGAGTCTAGGTCCTGACATGTCGATCGAGAAAATCATCGTGCTCGAGGATGACCTGATCATCCGCAAGCACCTCGAACAGCAGTTGCGCAACCGGCGCTACGACGTGGCCGCCGCGTCCACCATCGCCGCGGCCCAGGAACTTCTTTCCAAGGACACCTTCGACCTCATTTTTGTCGACGTTTCCCTCCCGGATGGACAGGGAACGGACCTGCTCAAGGAACTCCAGACCCGCCCGGTGCGGCCCCTCGCCGTCGTCGTCACCGGGAATTCGTCCGTGCAGATGGCCGTGGACTGCATGAAGGCGGGAGCCTTCGACTACCTGATCAAGCCGTTCTCGTCCGACCAGATCGACGTGATCCTGAAGAAGGCCGAGGACTTCAACCAGATCCTCAAGGTCAACCAGTTCCTCAGCCATGACGACGACGCCGACAGCGGCTACGAGCTGATCGGCCAGAGCAAGTCGATGGAGCGGCTCCGGGGACTGATCCAACGGGTCGCCCCCACCCAGGCCACGGTGTTGATCCAGGGCGAAAGCGGCACGGGCAAGGAGCTCGTGGCCCGCGCCCTCTTCCGCCAGAGTCCCCGCGCCGGCGCCCCGTTCATCAAGATGAACTGCGCCGCGGTTCCCGAGAACCTCATCGAGAGCGAATTCTTCGGGCACGAGAAGGGGGCCTTCACCGGGGCGATGAACAAACGTGAGGGCCGGTTCGAGCTCGCCCATGGAGGCACCATCCTCCTCGACGAGATCAGCGAGGTTTCGTTGCAGGTCCAGGCCAAGCTTCTTCGTGTCCTCCAGGAGCGCGAGTTCGAGCGCGTCGGCGGCGGTCGCACGATCAAGGTCGATGTCCGCGTGCTCGCGACGACCAACCGCCGCCTTGAGGAAAGCGTGGAGAAGAAGGAGTTCCGTCAGGACCTTTACTTCCGGCTCAACGTCGTGCCCATTCCCGTCCCGGCCTTGCGCGATCGTCTGGAGGACGTGCCAGTGCTGGCGCAACAGTTCATGCACCGGTTTTCGCGCAAACACGGCGTGCGCGTGAAGGGCATTTCCGACGACGGCATCGAGGCGCTCATCACCCATTCGTGGCCCGGCAACGTCCGCGAACTCCAGAACCGGGTCGAATGCGCCGTGATCCTCTCCGACGCGGGCGGCATGATCGGCCGCGATCACTTCAACCTGGGCCCCGGGGCCACGCCGGCCGAACTGAGTTCGTTTGATCCGGCTTCGGCGATCGTGGCCCTCCCCAATGGTTACGCGGCGGGTGCGCCGTCCTTCAGCGATGCCGACCAGGCGGTCGTCCCTCTGGCGGAGTTGGAGAAGCAGGCCATCCTCCATGCGATCAACCACACCAAGGGGAACCGGACCCACGCGGCGAAACTGCTTGGCATCAGCATCCGCACCCTGCGGAACAAGCTGAACGAATACGGCGTGGCTTCGCGTGACGACACGGAATCCGCGGTGGCGGAGGAGCCGGTTGTGGGTTCGGCGGTGCCCGCATCAGGGGGATAGCAGTCGATCCGAGGGCTTCCTCCGGCCCCGCTCCGTGTTGCGCCCCCCTCCGTCACGGTCAACCTCTCACTGGCTCCGACCGGAAGATCTCCACGTCCACACCGGGGCTGCAGATCATATGGTCGGGCGGTTTGGCGAATTGCTTGATTCCGTTCCAGACCAGCGGCGCCTGATACCAGTGGCCGACGTCGGACACCGCCAATGGGTAGGGCTTGTGGTGGATCTGGCCGATCTGCAGCCGGCCACCCTTCAGCGCGAAGTAATGATAGCGTTCGAGCAGGAAGAATTCGAGCGACCCCGGCGCGGCCTCGGGAAGCTCCTCGCGGATTCGATAGCCCATCTTCTCCCTGTATTCCTCACCACGGCGGGCGGCGTGCCAGAGGACCTTTGTGCCGGTGCGCTCAAATTGGATTTCCGCCGTGTGGTAGTTCAGTCCGAACAGGCCGCGGCCGAGCCAAGCGGCCAAACGGCTGTCGGTGTCGAGCGACAGGAACCAGACGCCGGGCCGGCCCTGTGCGTCGTGGACGTAGGTCCTGACGTTGATCTCGTTGAAATTGGAGATCCCGGGCAGGGCTGGCAGGCCGCGGAAGCGCACGCCCCGCATCCGGAACGGAACGACGGCGACCCATGCCTTGCCGTCGTGAAGGTCGAGCGTCAGTCCTTCCGGGATCAGATGCGCGATCCAGTTGGGCTCGCAGGACCAATGCAGGAAAAGGAGCTCCTCCCAGCGTTGATACATTCTGGGTTTTCGCTCCGGCCGCATCCGAGCGGCGAGTCGCTGTTCTAGACTCGGGACCATGAGCCGCGAAGAATCGGGAGAGCCGGTTCAAAGGGGAAGCATCAATGTGGCCTTTCGCGGAGCAGGCCGTGGCGGGAAAACAACGCGTCAGGCCGCGTGGACAAGGTTGCCTACCAACGACGCCCCTCTGGCAAGATTTGCCACCCCCGGGGACCTTAAATCCCGAGTAATCCCCGATTCCCGCAGGAAATGCCCGGTGGCATCGGCGCTGCTAGGTTGTCCGGTGGACTCTCTATGGTTGAAGGCCTATTCAGCGGAACAAACTACCTCGCGGCCAAGCGGCTGCTGGACGCGACTGCCCTGAGACAGGAGGCGATCGCCGGCAACCTCGCGAATGTCGAGACCCCGGGCTACCGCCGGATGGATGTCGCGCCAGCCTTCGAGGCCGAGCTCAAGCAGGCCATCGGCGCGCGCGACGTTGCGGCCCTGAAGACCGCGCGGCCCCAGCTCGCGGTCGACGCGACAGCCCGTTCCAGCCGACAGGACGGCAACACCGTGATCCTCGAAAGCGAACTCCTGAAACTCAACCAGAACTCCGTGGAGCACGCCATGGAGACGCAGATGATCACCGGCAACCTGGTGCGCATGCGCCTCGCGATCACCGGCAGGGGCTGATTCCCATGTTGAACCTCATCCCAGGCATCGAGAGCACCTCGTCCGCGCTGAACGCGGAACGGATCCGCATGGACGTGGTGTCGCAGAACATTTCCAACGCGCAGGTCACCAGGGGCCCCGACGGCCAGCCCTACCAGCGCCAGCAGGTCGTCTTCCAGACCGTGCTCGACTCGCAGCTGCAGGGCGGGGCCACGGTGCAGATACCCACGGTCTCCACGGACAAACGGCCCCCCATCCTCGTCTACCGGCCGGGCCATCCCGACGCCGATCCTCGCGGCATGGTGGCGATGCCGAACATCAACATCCATGAGGAGATGGTCGACCTGATCGCGTCGTCACGGTCGTTCGAGGCGAACCTCGCCGTCGTGAAGTCGGCCCGGTCCCTCGCCATGCAGACTCTTTCCATCGGCAAGCGTTGACGAACTGAACCGCGATGGACCCGATCTCCCTCATCCGCCAGACGCCTCCGGGCATGCAGGGGTTTGCCGTCGGCAATCCCGCGCTTCAGCGCGCGATGGACGCCGCGGGCCAGGGCACCCTCGACCGCATCCCGGAGTCGGTCATGCAGCAGCTTTCCCGGCCTGCCGCGGGCCAGGCCCTCGGCGCGGGCGGTCCCGGCGCGACGTCCTTCGAGAACATGCTCGGCGGACTCGTGAGGGACGTGGCGGCCAAGCAGGCCCAGTCCAGCGCGACGGTGAACGCCCTGCTGGCCGGAAAAGACGTGCCGCTCCACCAGGCGATGATCGCTTCGGAGGAAGCCAGCGTCTCGTTCCAGCTGATGGTCGAGGTCAGGAACAAGCTTCTGGAGTCGTATCAGGAACTCATGCGGATGCAGGTGTAAGCGATGAACAATCTTTCGCAAATCGGCCGCCAGTTGGCGGCCATCTGGAAACAGATCGGGATCAACCAGCGCATCAGCATCGTGCTGGCGGGGGTCGCCGTGGTCGTCGGGCTTTCCACGCTCGCGTGGTTTTCCGGCCGGCAGGACTTCTCGCTCCTCTACGGGCGCCTCGACGAGGCCGAGGCCGGCAAGATCGTGGCCTCGCTGGAAGATTCCAAGGTCCCCTTCCAGATCAAAGCCGGCGGCAGCATCTACATCCCCGCGGACCGCGTCCACCAGATGCGGATGCAGCTCGCGGCCAAGGGGCTCCCCCAGGCGCAGGGCGGCAGCGGATACGAGCTGTTCGACAAGGCCAACTTCGGCATCTCGGACTTCGCGCAGCGGCTGAACTTCAAGCGCGCGGTCGAGGGCGAACTTGCCCGGACCATCGGCCAGTTGGAGCAGATCGAGTCGTCGCGGGTGCAGATCGTCCTGCTTGAGAACCGCCTCCTCATCGACCAGCAACGCAAGCCCACCGCGTCCGTCTTCATCAAGGTCCGCGGCAATGCGGATCTCCCATCGTCGGCCGTGAATTCGATCCGTTTCCTCGTCGCGAACGCCGTCGAGGGGCTTTCGGCCAACTCCGTCTCGGTCGTCGACCAGCGGGGCAACGTCCTTTCGGAAAACCAGGACGACAATTCCGTCGCCGGACTTTCCAACAGCCAGTTCGCGGCCCGGCGGACCGTCGAGCAATACCTCACCAAGAAGGCCGAAGGCATGCTGGCCGCGGTCCTCGGCGCCGGACAGGCCGTCGTGCGGGTCACGGCCGAGCACAACTGGGATTCCATCAACCGGGTCGAGGAGAAGTTCGATCCGGAGGGCCAGGTCATCCGCGAGGACAATTCCACCGACGAGAACACGGTCACGTCCACCTCGCAGCCGGCCATCGCCGCCGCCGGTGCCGCGGCCAACTCGAACACGGGGGACACGAACAGCGCCGGCGGCGCCAACCTCAACACTTCCAACACCAAGAAGAAGGTGGCCACCAAGAAGTATGAGATCAACAAGTCCACCAGCACCACTCTCCAGGCCGCGGGAGCGGTGAAGAAGGTCACCGCCTCCGTCTTCGTCGCCCAACGGTTCACCGGAACAGGCAAGGACAGGAAGGCCGAGCCGCGCCAGCCGGATGACCTGAAAAAACTCCGCCAGATCGTGTCCAACGCCATCGGAACCACCGACGACAACGTGGTGCTTGAGGAGACCCCCTTCAACGACGCCCCCGCCATCGAGATCGCCCAGAAACTCGAGAAGGAGGAACGCACCCAGTTCATGATGGAGACGGCCCAGAAGCTCGTCTATCCCGGCATCGCCCTCGTGCTTGGACTCGTGTTCTTCCGCACGCTGAAGAAGACCAAGGCGGACGACCTCCCGATCGGAGTCGCCATCGGGGACCTCGTTCCCGACGGCGTCGGATCCGACGGGTTTGGCCTAGGGAACAAGAAGAAGGACGAGGTCGTCACCGTTGACGTGCTCAACCGCCTCATCAAGGAGAACCCGGCCAACATGACCCAGGCGGTCCGCGCCTGGTTGGGCCGAGGCAACAACGATCCCGCCCCGGAGCAGAAGTAAAATGGCAGCACCCGCCGAACCCGAACAGATCGTCCCCGACGTCTCGAAGATGTCGAAGGTGCAGAAGCTTGCCGCCCTCCTCATCATCCTCGGGCCCGAGGCCGCGGCCGGGATCATGAAGCAGCTGGAGGACGGCGAACTCGAGTCGGTCAGCGCCGAGATGTCGAAGATCAAGATGCTCACCGAGCAGAACCAGAGGGAGATCCTCAAGGAGTTCACGAGTGTCGCCGTCGAAGCCAGCACGTCGGTGCTGGGGGGCGTGGACTACACCCGCGGCGCCCTTGAGAAGTCCGTCGGGCTCTACAAGGCGTCGGACGTCATCGGCCGCGTTGCGCCGACGCGGACCCCGGTCGGCGCCATGCAGGGCATCGCCGACATGGATCCCAAGCAGCTGGTCAACCTCCTCAAGAACGAGCAGCCCCAGACCATCGCCCTCCTGATCAGCTACCTGAAACCCGAGAAGATGGGCGCCGTCATCTCGCAACTGCGCGGCGACCAGCGCGACGCCGTCCTCGAGCGGCTGGCGACCATCGCCCCGACCCCCGTGGAGGTCGTGGAGAAGATCGTAGACGTCATCAACATGCGCCTCGGCGGCAGGCCGGTGAAACCCATGAGCCAGACCGGCGGGGTCAAGACGACCGCCGAGGTCCTCAACGCCATGGACAAGAATCTCAGCAAGGCCCTGCTGGTCGCGTTGGAGGAACGCAACCCCGAGCTCGGGGCGTCCATCCGCCAGAAGATGTTCACCTTCGAGGACCTCGTCCTCCTCGATCCGCCGTCGCTCCAGAAGATCCTACGCGAGGTCGAGATGCGCGACCTCGCGGTCGCCCTCAAGACGTCGAGCGACAAGCTCAAGACGGCGCTGCTCTCGTGCCTGTCGAAGCGCGCGGCCGAAACGGTCAACGAGGAGATCGGCTTCCTCGGACCGCTCAAGCTGCGCGACATAGAAGGCGCCCAGAACCGGATCATCGACGTCGTCCGCCGTCTGGAGGCCGACGGCGAAATCGATCTGGGTGGAGGCGGCGATGCCGGTGCGTGAGGTTGTCCGGCTTTCGAGGCCTTTCCGGGCGATCCGTCCGATCTCATCGGGCGTCGTCGTCCAGGAGATCGACGGACCTTCGCCGCGGGCGCATTCGCCTGCCGAGAATCCCGTCGTCCCGGCGGCCGAGATCGAGCAGCGGATCCGCCATGCCCGCGAGGAGGGAAGGCGGGAAGGCGAACTTCAGCTCGGCGAACAGCTCATCCAGCAGCGGGCGGAGATGCAGCAGTTGCTCGACGGCGTCGTCACGCCCCTCCGCCAGGCCGTCGGGCAGGTCATGCGTGACGCGGAGCAGGCCGTCACGTCGCTCGCCCTCGACATCGCCCAGCGACTCGTGGCGGATCTTCCGATCACTCCCGAGATGGTCGCCGGGGTGGTGAAGGACGCGCTGATGCAGGTCGAGGAATCCGCCGAGTTCCATGTGCGCCTAAGCGCGGCCGATCTCGAGCTCCTCCAACGGTCCGGCTCGCAGCTGGCCAGCGGCCATTTTAACGGCAGCGCCGTCCACTTCCATGCCGCACCGGACGTCAGCCGCGGCGGCTGCATCGTCCAGACGCGCTTCGGAATCATCGACGCCCGCCGTGAGACCAAGCTCGAACTCCTCCGGCACAGCCTTCTTCCCGACGCATGATCGACCGCTCCAGCCCCGTCTCCCTGTCCCGGCTCGAATCCCTTCGCCGCCGCGTGCAGGAAACCCGTGTCGTCCGGCAGCACGGCCGCGTTGTCCAGCTGATCGGTTTGGTCATCGAATCCGAGGGGCCGCTCTGTTCCGTCGGTGAGATCTGCCGGATCGAATCCGGCCGCCACGATTCCACCACGCTCGCGGAAGTCGTCGGCTTCCGGAACAACCACGTCCTCCTCATGCCGCTCGGCGAACTCCACGGCATTCATCCCGGCAGCGAGGTTGTCGCCTTGGGCAGCGCGCTGCGCGTTCCCGTCGGAGAATCGCTCAAGGGCCGCGTGATCGATGGCCTTGGAAATCCTCTCGACGACTTGGGCCCACTAAACTGCGACCGCACCGCGCCGTTGGCGACGCAGCCGCCGCATCCGCTGAAGCGCCAGCGCATCGAAAAGTTTTTCCGCACGGGCATCAAGGCGATGGACACGTTCACTCCCTGTGGGCGCGGACAACGTCTGGGCATTTTCGCCGGTTCCGGGGTCGGCAAGTCGACCCTGCTCGGCATGATCGCCAGCAAGGCCGAAGCCGACGTGAACGTCATCGCGCTGATCGGCGAACGTGGTCGGGAGGTCCGCGAGTTTCTCGAGAAGGATCTCGACGACGCCGGCCGCCGCAAATCCGTCGTGGTCGTCGCGACCTCCAATCAACCGGCCATCGCTCGGTTGAAGGGCGCCTTCCTCGCCACGGCCATCGCCGAGTATTTCCGTGATGCCGGACAGAACGTCCTGCTGATGATGGATTCGGTCACGCGCTTCGCCATGGCCCAGCGGGAGATCGGCCTGGCGGTCGGGGAACCTCCGGCCACCCGTGGCTACACGCCCTCGGTGTTTTCGCTCCTCCCGCAGCTGCTCGAACGCGCCGGCAACGGTGAGACGGGCTCCATCACGGCGCTCTACACCGTGCTCGTCGAAGGCGACGACATGAACGACCCGATCGCCGACACCGTCCGGTCGATCCTTGATGGACACATCGTCCTGTCGCGGGAGTTGGCGCATCAGAACCACTATCCGGCCATCGACGTGTTGTCGTCGGTCAGCCGTCTTGTCCGCGACCTGACGACTTCGGACCAACAGGACATCGCCGGACGGGCGCGTGATCTGTTGGCCACGTTCAAGAAGAACGAGGACCTCATCAACATCGGCGCCTATCAGGGCGGCAGCAGCGCCACCATCGATACGGCCATCCGGCTGATCGAGCCGCTCCGCCAGTTCCTCAGGCAGAAGGTGGGCGAAGGATTTGGCGAGAAGCAGAGCTGGGAATCGCTGACATCGGTCATCAACCAGCCCGCACCCGCACCGACCCCGATTCGCCGGTGATTTCAGCCCGGGCCTGACGAGCAGCATCTGTGCGGACGATTTGGACGGTCAAAGGGGCTGTAGCGGACGTGCTTGAAGCCGTCGACAAGCCTCAAGAGGCTCCTCTGTTGAGTCTGTTCCAATTGTTGAACAGTTTCTCTACATGGAAAAAGCCAGACGAAAGGCGATTCTGTTCGGGGCCGACTTTGTGAATTTGGCGACGGTTCGGTTTACCCCGGATTTGCTGCGATGTGTTCCGGGCGATTTGGCGCGCGCCCATCAGGCGCTGCCGGTTTCCAAAACCCAACGGTTTCTCGCAATCGCCATCGCTGATCCTGCTGACTTGGACGTGTTGGATGCTTTGGCCAAAGCTTTGGGCGAGGAGATCGAATGGCGTGTAGCCGACGAGGTTCAGCTCCATACCTTCATCGAACTCTTGTATGGAAGCGATTCCGTGGCGGGCTAGTCGCGATGGATGGGAAGCGTGTGGCCGATCCAGGGGACAGATGTGACGAGGCCGCTCAGGTCGCTTGACCTTCTTCCTTCTCCCGGCAGGTTCCCTGGGCATGCGAACGCCCACGGATCTTCTCGAACAGTCGTCCCGGGCTCCTGTCCCATCCTGCATCATGAAACTCGTGTCCGCCTTATTGCTCTGCGTTGCGACGGCCCTCATCTCGTCCGCAGCCGACTCCAAGCCCATGAACAATTCCAAACCCGCCGCGGCTCCCACCGAAAAGATCGTCCTCGGAGGCGGCTGCTTCTGGTGCGTTGAAGCCGTCTACCAGCGTCTGGAGGGGGTCAGATCCGTCGTGTCCGGTTATTCCGGCGGCCACGTTCCGAATCCCACCTACCAACAGATCAACTCCGAAGACACCGGCCACGCCGAGGTCATCCAGGTGGAGTTTGATCCGAAGGTGATCACTCTCGACGCCGTGCTGAAGGTGTTCTGGGCCGCGCATGATCCGACGACCAAGAACCGCCAGGGCGCCGACTCCGGCCCGCAGTATCGTTCCACCATCATGTTCGCGAACGACGCCCAGAAGGCCGTGGCCGAGAAGTCGGTCAAGGAAGCGCAGAAGGACTTCAAGGCTCCCATCGTGACCGAGGTCGTGGGTCTCAAGGTGTTCTACAAGGCAGAGGACTACCACCAGAACTACTTCAATCTGAACGCGAGGAAGAACCAGTATTGCTCGGTTGTGATCGGACCAAAGCTGCACAAGTTGATCAAGGCCGGCCTGATCAAGGAGAAGCCGGTTCTCTGAGCGGAAGTTGCTGGAACGAAGAAGGCCG
>JAYUUX010000224.1:0-7359 GCA_043754645.1 Verrucomicrobiales bacterium
CTCCCGGCGACCGCGTGGATGATCCGTCCCTCGCGGATGAAGATGCGCCCCTGAGGTTCGCCGGTGGAGATCTCCAGCACGGACGAGTTCCTCGACAGGCACTCCATTTGGATCACGTCCTGAAGGCCCACCCGCCGCAGCACGCCCCGGAATCCTTCCTCGGGCTGGAACTTGGCCAACTCCGACAGGGTGGCGAAAATGCTCTGCCAACCGCCCGCGTCGCGGGGCTTTTCGAGGAACAGTTCCGCGCCGTTGTTCAATGCGAGGTCGCGATAGGCCCCGGTGGAGTCGCCCGTGAGCACGACCTTCAGCAGATCGGGATACTTGCGGCCGATCAGCCGGAGAAACTGGAGCCCGTCGACGACGGGCATGTGGACATCGATGACGAGGAGGTCGACCGGGCGCGACTGGAGTTCTGCAAGCGCGCCGCCGGTATCATGGACCACGCCCACGCTCCACGCGCCATGGGTCAGCTGGACGGCAAGTTCCTGGATGATCCGGAGGAAGTCCGGGTCATCGTCGAGGAACAGGACCTGTGTCTGCCGCTCAGCCATCGGTCAATCGGGGATGTGTCGCCACGCGGAGAAGCCCCTAGCTCTCCATGTCGCCCGCCACGGCGAGTTGCTGCCAGTCGCCCAGGCGGCCGCCGAGGTTCATCTCGTTGACGTAGCCGTCCTCCATCAACGGGCCGCGCAGCCCTTTGATGGGCGCGTCGCGCTCGTGCGTGAGCACGTTGGCCGCGTGCACTGCCGTCAGGGCGCTGAACCCTTTCGACACGAGCTGCGACGGATGGTGGTGCAGGGCGACGGATTCGACGATCGGCATCGGCAGTCCCCAGATGCCCACGAGGCAACCGCCGACCTCGGCGTGGTTCGCCCCGAAGACCTCCTTCTCGGCCTCCCAGAGTTCGCAACGCCGTTCGCGGGCCAGTTCCACCGCCTTCGAGAACTCGTCGGGCAGGTTCGCCACGAGGGCGAGCTTGCCGCAGTCGTGGAGCATCCCCGCGGTGAAGCTTTGTCCGATGATCTCGCCGGAGGCGCCTTCGCCCTCGGCGATCGCCTGGGCCACGCGCCCGACCCGGATGCAATGCTGCCAAAGGGCCGTGACGGAGATGCAGTTGGGTTTGATGCGGTCGAAGTAGGAGAATGTGTGGGCGAGGAGGATGACCGATTTGGTCGTCTCGATCCCGAGATACATCACCGCCTCGCGGGCGCTGGAGACCTGCAGGCGGAGGCCGAAGACGGCCGAGTTCACCAGTTGGAGGAGCTTCGCGGTCATGGCCGGATCGCGCTCGATGTGCCGGCCGATCGCGTCGATGTCGAAGTCCGGGGACTGCAGGGCCTCGACGACCTTGAAATAGACCTGCGGCGGACTGGGGAGGCGTCGGAGCTTCGACATGATCCCCTGGACCATGTCGCTCGGAAGCCATGTCTCGAGATGGAAGGCGCGGTGGATCGCGTCGAGGATGGTCTGGCCGTCGCAAGGCTTGATCAGATACTGGTGCGCGGCTCCGACGCATTTCATGACCGCCTGCTGGTCGGCGAGATCCGCCCGGATGAAGCGGAGCACGCCCGGATGGCGGTGCAGCACCTCGGCGAGCAGTTGCGCGCCGTTCATGCCCTTGAGCTGCATGTCGGCCACGATCGCCCGCACCGGGGTCTGCTCCATGATGGAGAGCGCCTCGGTCCCGGAATGGGCGAAAGCCATCTGGAAACCGCCCGGCGCTGTCGCGAACAGGCGGTTCAGGTCATCCCAAAGCGCCACGTCTTCCCCGACGAAAAGGACTCGGTCTTGCATCTGCTTTCTTCCACGTCACACCCACGCATCCGATCGCCGTGTTCCCGACGCCGGGTCCCAACCCAGCATCGTCAACGAACGGGCGCAGGCTTCCCGCACCCACTCATCGGCATCTTCCAAAGACCGGATAAGCGCCTGAATGGATCTCTTGTCCCCCATCCGCCCCAGGGCTTCCGCGGCGGCCAACCGCAGATCGCGGTCGGCATCGCACAGCGCGACGAGCATGGCCTCCAACGCGGCCTGCTGCCGGTAGTGCACCGGATTGCTGAACCCGGTGAGCTTGTGCTCGAACGCCGGCATCGCGCTGATGCGCTGGAGGACGTCGGCGGCCGATTGACGGACCCAGTATTCACGGTCCTTCAACGCCACTTTCAGCGCCGGCACGGCCCGGCGGGCGGCGGGCGATTTGTCCCAATGGGGATCGATGCGCTGCAACGCCCCGGCGGCCGCCTGCCGGGCGGCGGTCTGTGGATCGGTCATCGCCACGACGAGTTTTTCGACCGCACGCGGATCGCCGATTTCGCCGAGGGCCTTCGCGGCGGACTCGCGCACGTCGTGGTCGCGGTCTTTCAAAAGCTGGGTCAATGGATCCACGCCCCGCGGATCGCGCGAACGTCCGAGCGCTTCGACCGCGGCCTTGCGCACATCCCAGTTCGGATCGCACAGCGCCTGGACGAGGTGAGGGACGCCGTTCACGTCGCCGCCGTTTCCGAGGGCCGTGACCGTCACGACGCGCACATGGGAATCGGGGTCGGCGAGGGCCGTGATCAACGCGTCGGTGGCCTGGGATTCGCGGATGTCGCCCAGGGCCTCGACCGCTTCCACGCGGACGAGCGAATCCTCGTCCTTCAAGGCCAGGATGAACGCCTTCACCACCCGCGCGTCCGAAACAAGGGTCAACGCTTGGACAACCTTTCGCCGATCCAGACACGTCAGATCGCGGAGCACGGCCATCAAGGGCTCCATCGAGGCCGCGCCGTGGCGGGCCGCCGCCGCGAAGTCGGAAGAAGCGATCGCGAGAAGGATGCGGTCTTCGTCCGCCCCGGCGATCCATCCGGAAGCCTGGAGAACCCGGGCGGCATGCCACCGGACTTTCGATTTCGGAGACCGGAGCAGCGGCAGCAAAAGCGCGGGGGCATCGTGATGCTTGATCAGCCCGAGGATCGTCCCGGCAGCCTCCCGGGCCTCGTCGTTTTCCCCTTTGAGAAGTTCGACGAGCGGCTGCAGGGAAGGAGGCTGATGGATCTTCCCGAGTTCGCCGATGGCGGCCTTCCGAACCGCCGGATCGGCGTCCGTGACAAGACGCAGCAACGGCTCGAACGCTTCAGACGGAGCCCTTGAGGCCATCTTTCCGATGGCCTCCATCCGCGTCTGAGGGTTCTTGGACTTGAGTTGTTGAGCGGTCCACCACTGCATCTCTCGCAATGGACTTCGGCGGAATCATGAAAGCCCTTTACGCGGCCCATCCATTCGCAACACATGCGACGGAAGCGCAACGAAATCGGGAGCTGTTCCGGATGGGGACAACAAGTTCCAATCTTTGCACTTCTGCGCATGCCTCGCTTCGGCCATCCATCCTGAATTGTTCGCAAGATCTGCCGGGATAGTGGTCTTGGTGATACTGATCGGATCCGTCGACGTTTACTTGGCTTTGCGGTAACTGGTAACCCAAACGGGTCTTATCCTCTCCTATGCAGTGGAAAATGACCGGCGCCCGGCGCCGCCTCGGAGATCAGACGGCGGATCGCCCCCTCCCGCGTCCGGGCTTCCTTTGGTCTTCGGGGATTCGGCCTGCGGCCTTTCCCCACGCTAGACGTCGATCACCGGCCCACCACCGTCGTCCTTGTCGTTCTGATTGAGACGGGATCGGTCCTTGGGGCTGCGGGCGTTGGTCACCTTGATCTTGGCCTTCGAGGTTCCGGTGACCACGCCGAGGAACCACGAGACGACGCTGATGACGATGCCGGCCTTGAACGCGGGCCAGAACCCCTCCACCTGGAAATGCGGCTGGAGGAAGAAGCCGACCATGATCAGCAGGAGCGCGTTGATCACGAACATGAAGAGCCCGAGCGTCAGCACGACCAGCGGCAGCGAAAGCAGCATCATCATCGGCTTGATCAGCGCGTTGAGGATCCCCAGCACCAACGCCGCGAGGATCACCGTCTGCCAACGGTCCGCCCGGATGCCGTCGACCATCCAGGCCGCCGCCATGACGGCGGTGCTGTTGATGATCCAACGCTGGAAGAACTCCTTCATTGCTTGGCGGCCGAAGTTCCACGGCCGGCGGACACCTGGAGGAAGCGCGCCTCCTTCGACGCCTTCACCTCCGCCACACGCAGCGCGGCGGGCAGGAGCACGAACTGCCCGGGCTTCAGGGTTACGGCAACCTCGTTGCCTTTGACCACCAGTTCACCGCTGACCAGCCCGACGATCTGGAACGAAATCAACGGGAACGCGACGACCTCGTCTGCGGGAAGATCCCAGACGCGGACGGTGAAGAGCGGATCATCGACCAGCGACCGCAGCTTCGCCGGGCCTGATTTCATCCATTCGGACGAAGCCAACCCGGGTTCGAAGTCCGCGAAGTCAATGCTCTCGAGCGACTGCGCGACGTGCAGTTCACGCGCCTTGCCCGAAGCGTCCACACGGTTCCAGTCGAAGACGCGGTAGGTCGTATCGGAGTTCTGCTGGATCTCGAACAGCAAGCTGCCGGCACCGAGCGCATGAACGCGGCCGCTCGGCAGGAACATCGAATCGCCGTCATGCACGGGAATGCGGTGGAAGCACTCGGCGACCGAGCCGTCGCCGATGCGCTGTTCGAACTCCCCACGCGTCACGCCATGGCGCAGGCCGACGTAGAGCTTCGCGTCCTGCGTGGTCCTGGTGAAATACCACATCTCGGTCTTCGGCTCGCCTCCCATGGCCGCAGCCTTCGAGGCGGGCGGATGCACCTGGAGCGACAGGTCCTGCTGGGCGTCGAGGATCTTCACCAACAGGGGGAACACCTTCGGCTGGGCCGCCAACTGGCCGTAGACGGCGGCGGCGTGTTCTTCGAGCAACCACCGGAGCGTCTTGCCCGCGAACGCGCCGTTGGCGATCACGCTGACGTCGCCGGGCCGGTCGGAGATCTCCCAAGACTCGCCGATGGGCACACCGTCCGGGAGCTGCTTCTGGTAAAACGTCTCCAACTGGCGACCGCCCCAGATACGTTCCTTGAAGATGGGTTGGAAGAGGATCGGGTAGAGCATGGATGATTGAACTCTCAAAGTCGGAGCAAGCCGTAATGCAGAACGTTGAACGCCGCCAGAAGTGATTCCTTAACAGGCTTGGGCAACGCCGGCCCGAGCGTCCGGCACTGCCCGCCACTTTCGCGGAATTGCCTATTGGCCTCAAACTCCCGCCGCAGCTTTCGCCGGCTCGGTGAAATGGCCGAAGGCCCGGAACTTCCTGTAGCGTTGGTCGAGGCGTTCGCGCGGCGAAAGCTTCTGGAGCTCCTCGAGGTTCCGCACGATCGCCGCCTTCAAGGTTTCGGCCGTCGTCTTGGGATCGTTGTTGGCGCCGCCGAGGGGTTCGGGAACCACTTCGTCGACGAGCCCGAGCTCCTTCAGGTGGCTGGCGGTGATCTTGAGCGCTTCGGCCGCCTTGGCGGAGGCGGTGCGGTCCTTCCACAGGATGGCCGCGCAGCCTTCCGGGCTGATGACCGAGTAGTAGGCGTTTTCGAGGATGAGAACCTTGTCGGCGACGCCGATTCCCAGCGCGCCGCCGGAGCCGCCTTCGCCGATGACGGCGGCGATGATCGGAACCTCGAAGAGCATCATCTCGCGCAGGTTGACCGCGATGGCCTCGCCGATGTGGCGTTCCTCGGAACCGATGCCCGGATAGGCACCGGCGGTGTCGATGAGGGTGACGATGGGCAGGCTGAACTTGTCCGCCAGCTTCATCAGGCGGAGCGCCTTGCGGTAGCCCTCGGGATGCGCGGAGCCGAAGTTGCGCAGAATGTTCTCCTTCGTGTCGCGGCCTTTCTGCGTGCCCAGGACGACGACGCGATGCCCACCGATCGCGGCGAATCCGCCGACCACGGCGCGGTCGTCGGCGTAGAGCCGGTCGCCATGGATCTCCTCGAAGCCCTCGAAGGCGAGGGAAAGATAGTCGAGCGTGAAGGGCCGCTTCGGATGCCGGGCGAGCTGCACGCGCTGCCAGGGGGAGAGGTTGGAATAGACCTGCTTCTTGGTCTCTTCCAGCTTGGCCTCCATAAGGAGGATTTCGGCTTCAAAGTCCACGCCTAGCCCCTTTTCCTGGGACTGCGTGCGGAGGTCGTCCAGCTTCTGCTGGAGCTCGACGATGGGCTTCTCGAAATCGAGCTTATGCTTCATAGGCGGCTGAACATAGGGTTCCCCCGAACGGCAGGGCAACGGCGATTTCGGGACGCAAAAAGTGCGGCAATCCACCCCGGCTAACCGCATTTTGCCCCTCCGGACTTGGCAAAGGACCAGTCGATGCGCTTTCTTCCGTCCCATGCCCGCTTGCGACACGCCTTCCCGCCCAATGGACGAGGTGTCGTTTCCCCGACGCACGCTGGTCCTGATCCCGGCCTTGAACGAGGAAGCCAGCATCGGCCCCGTCATCCGGCAGTGGCTGGCGCTCGGCTTCGCCCGAGTCCGCGTGGTCGACAACGGCTCCACCGATCGCACGCCCGCCGTCGCTCGCGCCGCCGGAGCGGAAGTTGCCTCCGAACCGCGGCGCGGCTACGGCCAAGCCTGCTGGACCGGCCTCCGCGAATGGCCCGAGGACACGGACTGGATCCTCTTCAGCTCCGCCGACGGCAGCGATTGGCTCGAAGCCGACGAACTTCGCGAATGGCAGCAGGCCATCACCGACGGCGCCCGCATCGTCCTCGGTGATCGCACAGCCCTCGAAGCCTCCCGCCGCGAGCTCAAGCCCGTGCAACGCTTCGGAAATTTCCTTTCCTCAACGCTTATCCGCCTCGGTTGGGGCGTCCGCCACCGCGACATTAGTTCGCTCCGGCTCGTCCGCAGGTCCGCTTTCGACGCCATGGCCCTCGCCGACCGTGGCTTCGGCTGGAATGTCGAGATGCACGTCCGGGCCGCCGAGCTGGAACTTCGCATCGCCGAGGTGCCCGTCGTCTATCGGCCTCGCTCGGGCGGCGTTTCCAAGATCTCCGGAACCTTGAAAGGTTCCTTCCAAGCGGGAACCGTCATCCTCAACACGCTGTTGAAACTGTGGTCGTCCCGTGCCCACCGGCTCGGTTTGAGCCGCAATCCAAACCAACCGAAACCCATCAACGAACGATGAAAACTGCCTGCCTAGTCCTCGCCATCACCGGCGCGCTTTTGACCAGCGCCCCGAGTGTCCTCGCCTCGGGGAGCGTCATCCCCCGCGTCGGACGTCCGCCCGCCGTGGACGCCCAATACGACATCGGCAAGGCCCTCTACAACGGCACCGCCAAACTGGGAGACGCCGACGCCGCCAAAACCCCCGCCCAGCTCGCCAAGCTGGACGCATGGAAAGCAAAGCTCCCGGCCTCTGCGACCCGGGCCAAGG
>JAYUUX010000225.1:0-3503 GCA_043754645.1 Verrucomicrobiales bacterium
CTTCGTCACGCAGAACACCGACACCACCCTGGCGACCCGGGGCGGCGACGGCATCTGGTTCTCCATCGAAGTGGACGCCGGAGGCAGCATCAACTACGGCGCGTGGAGGTCCGCGAACAATGTCCAGACGCAGGTCGCCACCGCACGGGTCAACACCTCCTTCACCAACGTGTTCCAGAGCCCTCCCTTCTACGACGCGAACCAAAGCGGCGGCCTCAACATCGAAGGGGGCGTGCCGTCGTTCGCCGCTGATTCACTGAACAAGTTCTGGGTGGACGTCGAGGTGCGGCAACAGAGCAACTTCATCACCCTGTCGATCAACCGGACGACGATCTTCTCCTTCACCAACTCCTTTGGCGTCACCAACGGAACCGTGATGCTCGGATACAACGACCAGTTCAATTCGGTCGGACCGGCCGGCGAATTCGTCCTCTATGACAACGTCCGCGTGGTGAACCTGAACTTCACCCAACCGCGGATCACGTCGACTACGGTCTCCGGCGGAGTCGTGACCATCGACTTCACCGCCGTCAACGGCTTCATCAGTGAGATGTCGCTCGAATCCGCCGGCGGATTGACCAGCCCCCCGCCGACCACCTGGAACCCGGAACCCACCGCCGTGATCACGAGCACCGGGCCCGGAACCTTCCGCGCGACCATTCCGACCAACGGCAACCCGCGCTTCTACCGCATCAAGCGCCAGGGTTGAGACCCCGTCCACTGGGCGGCGGGGACGATCTCGTTCCCGCCGCCCTTTTTATTCCCATGAAAATCAAGCCCGCCATGCCCGGCCCGTCTGCCAAGTCCGGGTTCACCCTCATCGAACTTCTGGTCGTCATCGCCATCATCGCGATCCTCGCAGGAATGCTCCTTCCGGCGTTGAGCGGAGCGAAGGCGCGCACGCTCTCCACCCAGTGCATGTCCAACACCCGACAGATGATGCTCGCCTGGTCGATGTATCGTGACGACAACAACGATCAACTCGTCCCCAACGCGCCTCTCGGCGCCGCAAATTCCGGGGGATACTTCTGGGTGAACCCGGCCTTCATGAATTGGTTCTTCGCCGACGCCAACACGAACATCGTCAAGCTCAAGGAAGGGCTTCTGTCGCGCTACGTCGCCGACAACTACAAGATCTACAAATGTCCGGGCGACACGGTGGCCGCGCAGAACGGGGACCGGGTCCGGAGCATTTCCATGAACGCCCAGGTGGGCCACGTCCGCAAGCTGTCGCCGCCCCCCGTCTACATCACGGCCAACTTCTATCCCGCCTACCGGATCTACTCGCGGGCCTCGGACATCACCGCGCCCCAGCCGTCCAACCTGTGGATCTTCACGGACGAACATCCGGGGAGCATCAACGACGGCTACCTGCAGATCAGCCTCACGACCGACGAGTTCCCGGACGTTCCCGCTTCGAACCACGGTAAGTCCGGGGCCTTCGGATTCGCCGATGGACATGGCGAGATCAAGAAATGGAAGGGGCTCTATCGGCCCATCAGGGCCGGCGTCACCGTTGCCAGCCTTCCCGCTCCCCCGAACAGCGGCGAACTGGAAGACCTCAAGTGGATCCGGCTCCGCACCTCGGTGAAAAACTGACCGGCGCCTACCGCGTCTTGATCTGCGTCCAGACCTCGTCGTAAAGGCGCGACTTGGCGCCGAGATCCTCGAGGAACTCCAACTTCTCCATCACCGCGGCCGGAGGATAGATGGACGGGTTCGAAAGCTCGTCCGGCCCGAGGAGCTTCTTCGCTTCCGAATTCGGGGTGGCGAACTGGGTGAACTTCGAAAGCTGTGCCCCGACTTTCGCGTCGAGGATGAAGTTGATGAACTTCTCCGCCAGGTCCCGGTTCGGAGCCTTGGCCAGCACGGCCATGTTGTCCTGCCAGATCTGGCTGCCTTCCTTCGGAATGAAATAGCGTGTCGCCTTGTCGTCCGTCATTCCCCGGGCCGCTTCGCCGCTGTAGACGATTCCCGCCCGGAGGCCTTTCGCCACGACCTTGTTCTTCGCGGCCACGCTTCCGTCGAAACTGGTGCTTCGTTTTTTGGCCTCCAGCACGAGATCACGGGCTTCGCGGAGCTGTTTCGGGTCGGTGGTATTCAGGCTGTGCCCCTTGAACTTCAGTGCCGCGCCGATCAGGTCGCGCTGCGAATCGATCAGGCCGAACGGCTTCATCTGCTTGGCGGGATCGAAGAATAGCGACCAAGACTCTTCCACCTTCACACCCGGCTCGGAGCGATGGAACACCCCGACGGTTCCCCACTGGTAGGCGGCCGTGAACTTATTGCCCCGGTCATACGGCGGGCTGGCAAACCGGCCGTCGAGGTTCTTCAGGTTTGGCACGTTTTCATGGCGCAAAGGCGCGAGGAGGTTCAACGCGACCATCGCCTTCACCAGATGGTCGGGCGGCACCACCACGTCGTAGAGCGACACGCCCCCGCCCTGCACCTTGGCCAGCATGCTTTCCGCCTCTTCGTAGAGATCGATCGTGACCTTGCAGTCGAACCTCATCTCGAACTGCTTCACGATCGCGAGATCGATGTATTCGCTCCAGATGAAGAGCCGGAGCTGTTGTGCGGCGCCGGCTTGGATGACGGCCATGGCGGCGATGAAGAGGGACAACCACGCGGTCTTTCGCATGACGCGAATGTCACCGGGCGTCGCGTCGTTGCAACATCATTGCCACCACCGTCGCGACCACGGACACCGCCATCAACAAGGTCGACAGCGCATGGATCTCAGGCGTCACGCCGCGCTTCACCGACGAGTAGATGTAGACCGGCAACGTCGTGGATCCGGGCCCGCCGGAAAAGAAGCTCACGACGAAGTCATCCAGGCTCAGCGTGAAAGCGAGCATCGATCCGGCGACGATGCCCGGCATGAGGAGCGGCAAGGTCACGTGACGGAACACCTGCCCGGGAGTCGCACCGAGATCCCGGGCCGCTTCGTCGAGAGCCGGATCCATCCCGGCAAGCCGCGCGCGCACCACCATCGCGACGAACGGAATCTGGAAGGTCACATGGCCGGCAATGATCGTCGTCAGGCCGAGTTCGAACACCTTGAACCAATCCCGCATCAATCCGAAGAAGAGCAGCAGCGCCACCGCCAGCACGATGTCCGGCACGAACACCGGAACCGCCAGCAGGCCGTTCACCCATTCACGCCCGCGCCGCATGTGCTTCTCCAGCGCGAGCGCAAGCGTGGTTCCCAGCACCGCCGCCATCGCCGTGCTCGTCACGGCCACGACCAACGACACCTTCAACGCCGACTGGACCTGTTCATTCGCGAAGAGCCGCCGATACCAGTCGAGCGTGGCGCCCTGCCACTCCATCCCGGTCCGGGCCGCGTTGAACGAAAAGACCACCACGACGGCGATCGGCGCATACAGAAGCGCGTAAACCACCCACGCGACCGCCGAGTTGAACCAGCTCGATCGCCTCACGTCGCCACCTCCTTCGGACGGTTCAGCCAGCGTTGAACAAACAAACCCGCACCCATGATC
>JAYUUX010000226.1:0-4860 GCA_043754645.1 Verrucomicrobiales bacterium
CACCTTCAACGATCCGCGGCTGCGCACGGTCGACGACCGGAGCTACGTGGACCTGACGTTCACGCACGAGTTTCCCGACGTCGTCGAGGTGTCCGCCAGTGTCTACTACGACCGGAGCGGCTACCAGATCGGCTATCCCGTCGGCACTCCCGTGGCGTCCGCGTTCTTCCAGGAGGTCCAGGCGGGGGAATGGTGGGGCGCGGAACTGCAGCTCACGAAACGGCTGTGGGACAGGCACACCGTCATCGCCGGCGTAGAATACCGCGACGATTTCCGGCAGGAGAAGCGCGTCTTCGACGAGACCGCGACCTACACGGACCTCCAGGCCTCCCGCCAGAGCTACGGCACCTATCTCCAGGGCGACTTCGCGCTCGGGTCCAAGCTCCATCTCATCGCGGGCGTCCGTTACGACCAATACGGCGACATAGATCCGACGATCAATCCGAGGGTGGCCGCGATCTGGAACCCGATCGGCCAATCCACCTTCAAGGCGATCTACGGGACCGCCTTCCGTTCGCCCAACTTCATCGAGGTGGGCGATCCGCGCCTCCGGAGCGTCGAGCCCGAGGAGATCACCTCCTACGAGCTCGTCTACGAGCAGGGCATCGGCGAGCACCTGCGGTCCTCGGTCGCGGGGTTCTACAACCAGATGGACCGGTTGATCGTCTTCGAGAGCGGCGGCTTCGCCAACGTCGACGCGCGCAGCCAGGGGCTGGAACTGGCGCTCGAGGGCAACTGGTCCGGCGGCCTGCGGGGTCGCGCCAGCTACACCTTCCAGGAGACGGACAACGATTCCGCGTCCGGGCACTTCCCGAATTCGCCCCAGCACCTCTTCAAGTTCAACCTCAGCGTGCCCGTCCTGAAGGAGAAGCTCTTCCTTAGCGCGGAATACCAGTTCACGGGCAGCCGCCGCACCGTCTTCACCGGCGCCGCTGGGGACACCCTTCCCGGAATCGACGCCCCGGGCTACAGCGTCCTGAACCTCACGCTGCTCGGGAAAAACATCGTCAAGAACCTCGACGCCTCGGCGAGCGTCTACAACGTGTTCGACCAGGCCTATTCCGACCCGTCCACGAGCTACCACGTCCAGGACAAGATCCCTAGGGACGGCATCGGGTTCCGTCTCAAGTTGACCTACGGCTTCTAGCACCCGATTTCCCATGCACACCCACGCATCCAAGCACCGGCGCCCGCGGCAAACCTGCCGGCACGTGATCGCGCTGCTGTCCCTCTGGCTGCTTTTGGCCGGAAGCGCCCTGGCGGGGCCGCCGCCCGTCATCACCGCGCAGCCCACAAACTTCACCGTCCAGGCCGGGGGCGTGGCCACGTTCACCGTCGCCGCGTCGAGCGGATCCGCCCTGACCTACCAGTGGTATTTCCAGTCCAACGCCATCGTCGGGGCCACGGGCGGCAGCCACACCCTCAGGAACATCCTGCCGACGGACGCCGGCTCCTATTACGTGGCCGTGCGGAACGCCGACGGCACGGTGAACAGCACCAACGCCGTCCTCACGGTCACGGCGCAGGCGGATGTCGTCACCACGATGACCGGTCCGTCCAGCGTCCTGGCGACGTCCAACTTCACCTATACCGTCACGGTCACCAACAACGGCCCATCCACCGCCACCAACGTGGTCGTGGGCATGTCCGGCGGCGGTGTCGGCCAGGTGGTCTTTGATAGCGCCTCGTCCAACCGAACTTCCGGAACCTTGACATGGGCCCATGTCACAACCAGTTCGGCGGACCGCTTGATGTTGGTGGGAGTATCACTCGGCGGCGGTAGTCTGGGACCGGTCACTTCCGTCACCTACGGCGGGGTGAGCCTGGCCAGCGTCTTGGCGGCCACAAACGCGGACGTCAGATCCGAGCTGTGGCTGTTGGTCGATCCGCCTTCCGGCTCCAATACGGTCGTCGTGACGCGCGCTGGTAGCGGAGCTTTGATAGCCGGCGCGGCGACTTTCAGCGGAGTGGACCAGACGACACCGTTGAGCGCGACCAACTCGGCCCGATTTCTTGGCCCGTTTTCCCTCGCCGTCATCGGTTCCCGGGCCAACGAAATAGTCTTCGACGTCCTGGCCAGTTCCAAAAACAAGGCGCCTGCCGCCACTGCCGGCCAAACCCAGCTTTGGAGTGCCAGCGCACCCCAGTCAGGCGGTGGCAGCATAAAACCCGGGGCGGCCCTCGTGACCATGTCGTGGGACCTGCAGGACATTGATTCCGGGGTGGACGTCGTCGCATCGGTGAAGGCGGCGCCGCCCGTCGGCTCCGTGAACTGGACGATTCCGACCCTGGCGAGCGGGGCGACGACCAACTTCACCGTCACGGTCACCGCACCATTGGCCGGCACCTTGACCAACTCGGTCTCCAGCTCGAGCACCACGCCCGATGCCGATCCTGGGAGCAACAACGGCGCCGACGCCAACGCGCAGGTCCTCACGGCCGTCATCCCGATTGCCGACGTCGTCACCACTCAGTCCGGTCCGGTCACGGTCGCCCCGCTCACGAACTACACCTATACCGTCACCGTCTCCAACCGGGGACCGTCGGCCGCGACCAACGTGGTGGCGGCCGACATGCTGGCGCCCACGCTGGCGTTCGTCAGTGCCAATGCGGGCGGCACCTATCTGGGCGGCGTGGTGACGTGGCCGGCCGTGGCCCGTCTCGCCCCGGGGGACGCGACGAACTTCACCGTCACGGTCCGGTCGCCGATCACCGGATCCTTGACCAACACCGCCTCCAGCACGGCGGCCACCACCGATCCCAGCCCGGTCGACAACGACGGCAGCAAGGAGGCCGCGCAGGTCGTGACGGCCGTCAGTCCGCTGGCGGTCGACAACACCAGCAAAGGCGGAGGAAACGTCTCCTCGCTTACGTGGAGCCACCCGGTCTCGTCGGGATCCTCGCGCATCCTGATCGTGGGCGTGTCGCTCGCCTCGACCAACGTGGTGGTGAACTCGGTCTTCTATAACACCATCCTCCAGCTCACGAAGATCGGCGAGACGAACGGCCCGCAGACGAAGGTGGCGATGTTCCGCCTGCTCAATCCGCCGATCGGCACCTTCCCGGTCTCGGTCAGCCTCAGCGCGGTGGCCGGAGTCGTCGGGGGCGCGGTGTCGTTCAACGGCGTCAACCAGACGAACCCCATATCGGCCTTTGTCGGCAACATCGGCACCGGGTCGGTCGCCGCCATCACCGTGCCCAGCACCCTTGGCGGTGTCGTGATCGATGCCGTCGCGCCCATGGCCCCTGTCGTGGCGACCAACCTCGGCTTGGCGCAGAGCCTGGAGTGGAACCTTCCCGGAACCAATGTCGTGGCCGTGACCAATTACACCGGGGCCGGCAGCAGCTCGCCCGGCGCGTTGTCCGTAAGCCCGTCGTGGACCCTCGACAAGCCGGCCAACTGGGCCATGGCCGCCGTGGCGCTCAACCCCGCCACCGTCCTCGCCGACATCGCGCTCAGTGCGACCGGCCCGGCCACCGTGGTGGCCACCTCGAACCTCACCTACTCGATCACCGTGACCAACGTGGGTTCATCCACCGCGTCGAACCTGGTGGTGAGCGACGTGTTGCCCGTGGGCAGCACGTTCGTCAACGCGTCCAACGGCGGCACGACCAACGCCAACGCCGGCATCGTCACGTGGCCCGCCCTGACCAACTTCGTCAACGGGGCCCGGACCAACTACACCGTCACGGTCAAAGCCCCCGCCGGCGGGACGCTGACCAACATCGCCTACGCCACCGGCCCCACGGCCGACCCCGATCCCTCGAACAACAACGGTGCCGGCACCGGCAACCGGGTCGTCACGACGGTCACGCCCTTGGCCGACGTCGCCGCCGTCGTCACCGGCCCGTCCGGTGTCCTGGCCACCACGGACTACAGCTACGCCGTCACCGTGACCAACGCGGGGCCCTCGACCGCCTCGGGCGTGTTGGTGAGCAGCTTCCTGCCGGCGGGCGCACGGTTCGTCGGCGCGTCCGGCGGCGGCACGCACAACGCCGGCGTCGTCACCTGGGCGTTGGGCGGAATGTCCAGCGGGGCCGTCATGAACCTCACGGCCACCGTGACCGCGCCGGACGGAGGCGTTGTGACCAACATCGTCGCGGGCGCGGCCAGTTCGACCGACCTGGTCCCCTCGAACAACGACGGCTCCGCGGCCGGCGCCCGTGTGGTGACGATGGTCTATCCCTTTCCCCTGCTCACGGGCCGGACGCTCCCCGGGGTTGGGTTCCAGATGGAGTTCGACACCGTTCCCGGCACGACCGTCGCGATCCTCGCCAGCACCAACCTCGTGGACTGGGAAACCCTCACGAACATCAGTTCAGGTCTCGGCCACGTGGTCTTCATCGATGCGTCTTCCCCGGTCAACCCGCAGCGCTTCTACCGCAGCGCGCAGCCCCGTTGAGGCGACCATGGCGTTCTCCATGGATTCGGGCGGATCCTTGCCGGGGAACCGCGGCCAGGTCGTGGCGGACCCGACTGATCCCCACGGAGTCCCATGGCGTCGACGTCGCGGCTGGATCTTCGGGTTGGCGATGGCCCTTGTGCTCGGCCTCGGGTTGGCGCCCCTCGCCGCGCGGGCCGCGGATTCCCCCGTCGAGATCGAATACAAGGTGAAGGCCGGCTACCTCTTCAACTTCGCCAAGTTCATCGAATGGCCGGCGGGCGCCTTTCCTTCCACGAACAGCCCGTTCGTCATCGGCGTGGTCGATGGCGGCGAGGCGGCGTCTGTGATCCGTTCGATGTTCGCGGGCAAGCAGGTCAACGGCCGCCCCGTCGAGGTGAAGGAGGTTTCAGCCGAATCGATCGGCAAAGGCCTCCACATCGTTCTGGCGACCCGCGTCGCGGGCAGAACCCCGGAG